>JBDKJT010000059.1:0-22539 GCA_039796475.1 Bacteroidota bacterium
CTGGTAGGTTTGTGGTATCCTATTGGTGTGGCAGCGCTGTGCTTTGTAATTGGCGCACTGTACCTGAATAATACAATTGATAAAAATGTAAATGATTAACACATGAACCAGCTAAAAAAATGGATGGGTATTGTATGGATGCTGATTGCCCCGCTGGTAATCTGCCTTTTAATTGCAGGTGCTGTACACAATATTGGACAGGGCACAAAAGATATTAATAAACCCATTCCCTGGATTATCATCATCACAATTTTTACCCCCATAGCTGCAGGCATGTTTGTATTTGGTTGGTATGCCTTAAAAGGAGAGTACAGCCACCTGCCCCAATCGTCGGAGGAGGTATAGTTAATCTGCAGCGATGGCCAGGGCTTTATACACTGCTTCGTGTATGGCTGGCCGTATATTTAGCTTGAGTAGTTTTGTATTGCTGCCATCGGGGCAAACCCGGTTGCTTAAAAATATATAAATAAGCTGGCGGGCAGGATCTGCCCATACCGCTGTGCCCGTAAAACCTGTGTGGCCAAAAGCACCTGCAGATGCCGACCGGCAGGGGTATGGTTCTGCTCTTTTAAAATTGTCTTTTTCTGGTTTATCAAAACCCAATCCCCGGCGGCTGGTATTGCTGTGGTAGGCTGTAAACAAATCGATGGTTGCCTGCTGCAGGTAGCGCTTGCCATTAAAATTGCCCTTATTCAGTAATAGTTGCAGCAGCATAGCCATATCGTAGGCATTGCTAAACAGGCCGGCATGGCCCGCCACGCCACCAAACATGGCAGCGCCGGGGTCGTGTACATAGCCACGTACCAACTGCCTGCGAAAAACAGGCTCTTGCTCGGTTGGGGCAATCTTTTGCAGCGGCATATACTGCAGTGGGTTAAACCCTGTGCTACTTAGTTGCATGGGTTTATAAAATACTTTTTTTACATACGCATCCAGTGGCATGCCTGTAATACGCTCAACTATCTTACCTAAAAAAATAAAATCATTATCGCTGTATACATACTTACCAGCAGGCCCCAAGGGGCTTTGCAGTATCCGCTGGTACATGGTATCATTCCAATCGGTACGCAGGTATAAATTTTCGGCAACAGGTGTGCTAAACGAATCTGTTTGTTGGGGCCTGTACAATCCGGGGTAGGGTATACCGGTAGTGGTGTCAATGGTTTCTTTGTAAAAGGGAATATAAGCCAGCAAGCCAGCCTGGTGCAGCAGTACATCTTCCACCACCAGGTTTTCTTTATTGGTGCCCTTTGTTTCGGGCAGGTAATCGCCCAATTTTTTCAACAGGCTTAATTTACCCTGCTCAAACAACTTCATCACAGCAAGCGTGGTGGCGCATATTTTTGTTACCGATGCCATATCATACACCGTTTGCAAGGTTGCCGCAGCAGTGCCATCATAGGTAAGGTTGCCAAATGCTTTATGATAAGCAATACGGCCATCTTTTACCACCATTACCACACAACCTGGTGCAGCACCCTGCACAATGGCGTTATTGGCAATGCTGTCTACCACTGCAAATTGGTGAGTGCCCGGCAATACTGTTGAGGGGATTGTTGGGGGCAAAAAAAAACCAGTATTAATACCGCTGCCAAATTTAAAGGCATCGCAAACCGTTACCGGTAAACGGCCTTTAGCATTGATGTTACCCAGCAAAAAATCGGCTGCCACTTGTTGGGTGATGGCATCATCTTCGTAGCAGGCTACCAGGTTGGCAGCATTGCAAAAATTTTTAATCGCATAAGGATTGCCAAATACCAGGCTAATGCTGTTATCTTGTTGTTGCAGCTGCCGGGCCAGTTCTATAGCGGCGGGGCTTAGCCCAAAATTATTTGCCGGTGTACGGCTATAGCCATGTATGCCTACAATTATTTTTTTATACGCTTTTGCCTGCTGCAATATATTATTGGCAGCAGCGGCATCATCTTTATAGCTAAAATAAAAACTAGTAGCACCCAGCTCGTTTTTTATTCTTTTAGCAAACTCGTTTTCACCATTGCTGCCAATGCCTATGTATGCTATACCGGTATCGGGCTGCATCGCAAACAGGGCATCGTTGTTTTTAGCCAATACCGTAAGGGCATTTTGAGCAATTTTTTTTCTTAACCCGGCAATACCCTCGTTTAAATCAGCGGTAATATGATCGGGATTAACCATTGTTTTTTGAGAGGCACCATACTGGTACTTTGCCAGCAGTACTCTTTTGCAATGGTAATCGATGATGGCCTGGCTTAGTTGCCCATTGGCAATGGCTTCTTTAATTTTTGCAATGGCAATATCTACGTCGCCCGGCAAGCAAAGCATGTCATTACCGGCTATGATGGATTGAACAGAAGAGGCACCATCGGGGTAAAACTTTTTTACCCCTTGCATTTCCAGTGCATCGGTAAAAGTAAGGCCCTGGTACCCCAGCTGGCTTCGCATTAAATCGGTTACATTTTTTTTGGAGATGGAGGTAGCCCGGTTGGTTTGGCTATCAATGGTGGGGATGTATAAATGCGCCACCATTACACTGGCTACACCCGCCGCAAAAATGGCTTTAAAGGGATACAGCTCTAACGAATCTAGCTGGGCCATGGTTTTATTAATCACCGGCAAATCGTAATGTGAGTCTACCGCCACATCGCCGTGGCCGGGAAAATGTTTGGCGCAGGCCATTACACCAGCGTCTTGCATGCCTTTCATATACTGTATGCCGTAGGCTGCCACTTTATATTTATCTTCTCCAAAGCTGCGTTCGTTTATTACCGGGTTGTTAGGATTATTATTTACATCTACCACCGGGGCATAATTTACATGTATGCCCAGGCGCTTACATTGCCCTGCCACCAGTTTGCCATACTGGTATACAATCGTTTCATCTTGTACTGCACCCAGCATCATTTGCCGGGGCAAGGCTTGTACACTATCAAACAACCGCATACCCACGCCCCACTCTGCATCAATAGTAACCAGTATGGGTGTTTGTGCCAGGCTTTGCAGGTTATTAATAATGCTTGCCTGCTTTACAGGGTGGCCCTGAAAAAGGCATACAGCACCAATATTGTACTGTTTTACTTTTGCTGCCACCAGCGAATCGTAGTAAATGGGTGTTTTGGTCTTAAAATCATAACTCGTTAGCCGCAGTACCATCAGCTGGGCTATACGCTGCTCGGGTGTTAGCGATTGCAGCACACTATCGGCCCAACGTTCGGCTGCCGGTTGTGTATAGCCCGACAACGCTACAATACTACTTATCAAAAAACAAATTATTGGTTTAAGCATGGTACAAGTATATACTTACAAATTAAATACATTTTACTGGTAAAGCACAGCCGGTGGTATATCTGCCGTACCGGCTTATTTATCTACTGAATATTTAGCGGCAAGCCTGCCGGTAACTTTGTAAATTTGCCAAAAATTGAGGAGGAGTTTTGCCTGATATCATACAATTATTACCCGATAATATTGCCAACCAGATAGCAGCCGGCGAAGTAATACAACGCCCCGCCAGCGCTGTAAAAGAGCTGCTGGAAAATGCCGTGGATGCCGGTGCCACCGAAATTAGCCTGCTGGTAAAAGATGCCGGCAAAGCCTTGGTGCAGGTGATAGACAACGGCAGCGGCATGAGCGAAACCGATGCCCGGATGGCTTTTGAACGCCATGCCACCTCAAAAATAAAAAACATACAAGACCTTTTTCATATCAAAACCATGGGGTTTAGGGGTGAGGCGCTGGCCAGCATTGCGGCTGTGGCACAGGTAGAGCTAAAAACAAAAAAAGCAGATGACCCCGCTGGTACTTTTATTGAAGTAGAAAACAGCGAGGTAACCACACAGGAGCCAATTGCCTGGCAACAGGGTACCAGCATTGCAATGAAAAACCTTTTTTTTAATGTACCTGCCCGCCGTAATTTTTTAAAAAGTAACCCAGCCGAGTTAAGATATATTGTAGATGAGTTTATAAGGGTGGCCATGGCTTTTCCCAATATCTTTTTTTCGCTTAACAGTAATGGGCAACAAGTTTTTCATTTAGAAAAGGGCTCACTAAAGCAACGCATTGTACAAATACTGGGTAATAATTACAATGCCAAGATGGTGAGTGTGCAGGAGCAAACCGATTACTTAAATATTCATGGCTTTGTGGGTAAGCCCGAAACGGCTAAAAAAACCAGGGGCGATCAGTACTTTTTTGTAAACAACCGGTTTATAAAAAGCCCATACCTGCATCATGCCATCATGAGCGCCTTTAACGAAATGATTGCTAAAGACAGCTACCCGATGTATGCACTGTTTATTGACCTTGACCCCACACAGGTAGATATTAATGTACATCCTACCAAGCAAGAAATTAAGTTTGAAGATGAAAAGATTGTGTACGCTTTTGTACAAAGTGCCGTAAAGCATGCATTGGCACAATTTAGCATTACCCCCACACTTGATTTTGAGTTGGATGCCTCTATACAGCAGCTGGATGCAGTAAATAAACCATTTACTGAAGAAAAAAAATCATCCGTGGCCTCCTCATCGCTGTACAGCACTTTTACCCAAAAACACCAGGCACACTTTGTAGAAAAAAGAAGTGAGCTAAAGCATTGGAAGGATATGTACGAGCCGGCCAGCAACGAAAACTTTAAACCACTTACAGCCGGTTTTATTGAGCCCGCTACCGATAACTTTGTTCCGCTACTGGCTGTGCAAGCAGCCGCATTTGATGCCACCAACCTTGTACAACTGCACAATACCTATATCATTGTACAAAACCAGCAAGGCTTTATGCTGGTACACCAGCAAAATGCACATGAGCGTATTTTGTACGAACGATTTATAAAAGCATTAGATGGCAAACCCATAGCTACGCAGCAAAGCCTTTTTCCGGCTACGATGGAGCTTGCCCCCAGCGATGTAGTATTACTTACCGAGCTAATACCCGAGCTGCATTACCTGGGCTACCACCTGGAGCCATTTGGTAAAAACACTTTTGTAATACAGGGCACCCCTGCAGATGTATTACAGGGAAACGAAAAAGCCGCCATCGAAAAAATGCTGGAGCAGTACAAGCATTTTAGCAGCGATTTAAAATATAGTAAAAGAGAAAAACTGTTGCGCTCTATGGCCTGGCAGCAAGCAATAAAGGCCGGCACGGCCTTAGCCGATAAGGAGATGGCAGTATTAATACAAGATCTTTTTAACTGCAACGCTCCAAATATTACGCCCAATGGTAAACCCACTTACTCACTGTTTAATAAAGCCGAGCTGGATAAACAATTTGGCAGATAGGGCTGGTAATATTTTTAATTAGCTTGCCTTACCGCCAGCAAAAACTTTTCAAATGCCCGCCTTACACCAGTAGCGCTTCCATTTACATTATTAGCCATTAGCGAAAATATCAATAGCTTATTTTTTTGTGTATACAGGTAGCCACTTAGCGCCACCTGGTTGCTAAGTGTACCAGTTTTGGCAAAAATAAAACCAGCAGCTTGCTTATAATAACTACTTAAAGTGCCTTGCCCACCGGTTGGCAAAATGGTTTTTAGCCGCTGTAAGCCAAATTCGTTTTTCATTTTAGTAAGGATGTATACAAAGTCTTGCGGTGTAAACAGGTTGTAGCGGCTAAGCCCGCTGCCATCTACCCATTGCGGGGGTTGCGGTATATCGGGCATCTGCTGCTGTAGTATGGCATCGATGGTAGCGGTAGTGGCATTTTTAAAAAATGGATGGTTGCCCTGCTGCCTGCTTATCATCACCAATACCTGCTCAGCATAAAAATTATCGCTGCGGTGCATCATATATTTTAACATCGTATCGGTGGGCTGTGAGCAGATGCGATGCCAGTTACCCGTATCCGCTTTATTGCCTTGTGCGTCATGCTGCACCGGCAGCCCTTGTTGCAGGTGCAGCCCATACTCTTGGTTGAGTATATCAATGGCTGTGTTATTGCCATTGGTATAAAAAGGTATTTCGGCCTCTGTAAAAATGCCCGGTTGATCGGTAAGGATGAGAGAAAAATAATTACCCTCTTTACTACGGGTGATATCAAACCCACTCATCAGTTGTGCTATTTGTGCCGGGCTATTGTTTTTTAAAGCATCGGGCAACACAACCGTGCCATTTATTTTATTATTAAAATAAGCAGGGTTGGTAGAAAAAGCATAAGTGCGGCTGGTGGAGCTGCTATCAATCAATTGCTGTTTTTTAATGCTAACAATATTGCCATATACCGGCAGGGCGTTGCGCTCGGCAGAATAGTAGGCTGCAAAATCGTTCCATGCCCATCCGGAGCCAATGGCGTCATCTTCATAAAGGCCCGATACATACACTGGTTTGCTTTGTGCTTTTAAAAAATCCAGCACAGGATGCTGTTTAAAATCGGGGTGCAGCAGGGTAGGGTCGCCGGTGGTATGCACATTAATTGCGGTATCATTTACCAGCTGGTATTGTAATCCTGTAAGGCTATCGCCTAAAAACTTAAGGCCTGCATACAAGGTAAATAGTTTGGTATTACTGGCCGGCGTAAAATATTTTGTGGCATTATAAGTATACCAATAGCGATTGGTGGCCGGCTCATAAATACTGATGCCAATATGCCCTGTAGCTGGTATACTATCTTGCAGCAGCAACTGCTGTGCCTGCCGGGATATATGCCTGTTAGCAGTGCAGGAATAAACTAACAGCATTATGATGACATAACAAGATGGCTTTGTAACTTTATCCATAACAGGCATACAGGCAGTTTTATACAGGCTAAGTTATATTTTTCATACTCAATAAAACCAAATGCTGTTTACCAGCCATACTAAATCATTTTCAAAATTGCTGCGGCCCCTGCTGCTGCTGGTATTATCCATTATTATTGGTATTACCGGCTATATGATTATTGAGGGCTACAGTTTTGTAAATGCCTTGTATATGTCGGTGGTTACGGTATCTACCGTGGGGTACGAGGTGGTACAGCCATTATCTTACGCAGGCAAAATATTTACCATCTTTTTTTTACTTACCAATATTGGTTTGTTTACCTACCTGGTGGCCTTGTTTACCCGCTACCTGCTGGATGGTGAATTTATTAAGCGCTATAAATTGATGAAAATGGAAAATAAGATTAACCACCTGCAAAACCATGTAATTATTTGTGGCTTTGGCAGAAACGGAAAAGAAAGTGCACAAATATTACTGAACAACAATATACCTTTTGTGGTAATTGAAAATAAAGACGATACCAACCCCGATACCAGTGTTAAGGCCGATTATTACATTAAAGCCAATGCCACCTCGGACGAAGCATTGCTGGATGCCGGTATTAAAACTGCCAAAGCTATTATTACTACTTTACCCGTGGATGCAGATAATTTATTTATTGTTTTATCTGCCAGGCAGCTAAACCCCACTATAAAAGTTATTAGCCGGGCTTCGGTTGACTCATCTGCCAATAAACTAAAAATTGCGGGGGCAGATAATGTAATAATGCCTGATAAAATTGGCGGGGCTCACATGGCTACGCTGATACTACAACCTGATGTAACCGAAATATTATCTATCATGGCTACTACCAGCAATCCATCTTTTCGTATTGCAGAACTACCTGTTAAAAAAAGTATGCTGCTGGAAGACCTCGACCTGTGGAAGAAAACCCATTGCACCATCATCGGCTTAAAAAATACCAGCAAGCAATACAGCATCAACCCATCGCCCAACCATGTATTGGCCATTGGCGATAGCATTATTTTAATGGGCAGCGAAGACCAGATTGAAAAAGCCAGGCAACTGGTAAATTAATTGTTTGTACTGCTGTACCTGCGTACAATACGGGCAAGGTTTATCCCCTCTCTTGTGCCCTCATCCAGCGTTCGGGTATTTCGTTGCGGCTAGCGGTTACATAATCGTTGTAGCTGCATGCAATAAATTTTTTGTTTGGCAGCTGCATCCACCAGCGGCCTGTTTTACGGCTTTGCAAAAACACGGCATCCACCTCTGCAAAAACGGTATTAAACTCGTTAAAGTGAATACTATCCTGCAAAGATGCCTCTTGCCTGCTGCGGTTTTTGCCATCAATAAAATACCAAAGCATATGGGCAATTTGTACAGCGGTAAGCTCATTTACATCATCATCGGCCGTATACCCGTATATACCAAAGCTGCCCAGGCTATTGCTCATACCGGCATAGCGGGTAAGTATACAAGCCTCTTCGCCGGTAAAGCCATTAGGGCTGCATTTAACAGCTGGTGCATCGCTGTATTTAATGGCATTAATATCAAAACTAAGCAAGTGCGTATTACGCAATACCGGCTCCATCTCCTCCATGTTTTCTTTGGCCATACCTACCCGGTGGCAATCAAAGCGTAACTTATCCATGGTTTCCAGCATGCGGGGGTGCACAAAATAACTTTGAAAGCCGATATGGTTGTAATGCTTTACCAGGTTGGGTTCGCTGGTAAGCATTTCTAATAAAAAGTTTTCGCTGCGTAAGGAGCTTTCGCTTCTAAGGTCGATGGTGGCATCAATACAGGTAGCTTCAATAACCTGGTTAAGCGATTTGTAGGCATAATACTGCGCCAGGGTAATATCATGTGAGCCACCCAGTATCACCACTGTTTTGTTAAGCCGCTGCAACTCGGCCAGTACTGTTTTAATGGCCGCATAACTATCTGCCAGCGAAGCACCCGTTTTAATATTACCGATATCTGCAATTTTTATATCAAAATGCCAGTAATGCAGTTGGTATAATTGTTTGCGGATAGCATCGGCGGCAGAGGCCTGTATGCCAAACTGCCCATTGCCCCTGTACTCGGTAACACCTACCAGCACAATATCTATAGGGGTAATATCGGGCAACTCGGTTTCGTACAATGCAATATGGCGGGCCAGTTGCCCATCATTATAGCCACTATCATCGTTAAGGGCATGTATATTTACCGGTTCTAAAAAATCTTGCAGATCGTACATCCAATTTTAATTTGGGCAAACTTAGGTAAAAAGTAAAGCCACCCCAAACCTGCTGTAGCTGCCGGCTGCTGCTGGCTTAAATATTGCCCGCTGCAACAACATCCGGCGATGCCCATACCCTGCCCCTGCAAGCTTCGGCCTGTTTTCCTTATTTTTGCGCCATGGAAAATTTGTTACAACAAATTGAGGCATATAAAACAGAGATTAAAAGTTTTGTAGCCAAAAAAAGCGATGAGGCAGAAGCCTTCCGGATAAAATACCTGGGCAGCAAAGGACTAGTGAAAGAGGTGATGGCCGAAATGAAAAATGTGGCAGCAGAAAAAAGAAAGGAGTTTGGCTTGCTGCTAAACGACTTTAAATTATTTACCGAAGCCCGGTACGAGGAGTTAAAGGCAGCTACCAGCGATGAAGCACAAACCACCGGCAGCAGCATTGATATTTCTTTACCCGGCGATCCATTGCCGCTAGGTACCCGGCACCCTATTAGCCTGGTAAAAAACAAAATTGTTTCCATCTTTCAACGCCTGGGCTTTGCCGTAGCCGAAGGACCAGAGATTGAGGATGACTGGCATAATTTTACTGCCCTAAACCTGCCCGAAAATCACCCGGCGAGGGATATGCAAGACACTTTTTATATTTCTCAAAACCCCGATTGGTTGCTGCGTACCCATACCAGCAGCGTACAGGTAAGAGAGATGGAAAAAGGCAAACTGCCCATTCGTATTATTTGCCCGGGCAGGGTATACCGCAACGAAACCATCAGCGCAAGGGCCCACTGCTTTTTTCACCAGGTAGAAGGGTTGTATATAGCCGAAAATGTGTCGTTTGCCGATTTAAAACAAACCCTTTACTTTTTTGTACAGGAAATGTTTGGTAAAGATGTGAAAGTGCGTTTTCGCCCAAGCTATTTTCCGTTTACCGAGCCCAGTGCCGAAATGGATATCAGCTGCCTTATTTGCGGTGGCAAAGGTTGTAATGTTTGTAAACATACTGGCTGGGTTGAAATTTTAGGCTGTGGGATGGTACACCCCAACCTGCTCGAAAACTGCGGAATAGATGCTAACAAATACACTGGTTTTGCATTTGGGATGGGCATTGAAAGAATTACCATGTTAAAATACCAGATAAAAGATTTACGCCTCTTTAGCGAAAATGATGTACGGTTTTTAAAGCAGTTTGACAGCGCTCTTTAAATGCTTAATTTTTAAATGTATAGCCGGTAATAAAAATTTACCGGCTTTATTTTTTGGATAGGCTTTTATCAATTATTTTACAGGGTTAATCTTTTTATCCTGCTACCAAAACGCTGCTATCCTATCGGGCATCCATCCGTTATAAGTTGCTGCGGCTGCCAGGTGAAATTTTTAAGCATGGGCATATCTTTTTCTATTAAAACAGTGTACAGGTAATGCCGTTTACCCAACTATCAATTATTAAAACAAAACCACAGAGATGAAAAAAGTTGTTATTTTATTTGCAGCAGCCTGGCTTTTTGTAGGTGCAAAAGTTGCTGCACAGCAAAATGTAGGCATTGGCACCAACACGCCCGATGTGAGTGCCCGCCTTGATATTAGCGCTACCAACAAAGGCTTGCTAGTACCAAGGGTAAACTTAACCAGTACCACCGATGCCACTACCATTACCACACCGGCCACCGGCTTACTTATTTATAATACCAATGCTGCAGTAACCGGCGGCACAGGTTTTTATTATAACAATGGCAGCAGTGCAGCTCCTGCCTGGGTTAAATTACAAACAGGCAGCGGCGGTAGCAGCAGTGGCTGGGCATTAACAGGCAATGCCGGCACCGATAGCACTACCAACTTTGTAGGTACCACCGATGCCAAACCGCTGGTATTTGCAGTAAACAACGGCTATGCCGGCCAGTTAGGCTCGGGCGGTGGCATAGCATTGGGCAGGGGCGCCAATGGGTTTGCAAGGGTTTCGTCTCCGGGTATTATTGCCATTGGTGACAGTGCTTTGTATAACAATACAGGTGCCGAAATAATTGCCATTGGCAATGGTGCTTTGTACAGCAATACCATTGGTATTAATAATGTGGCTACCGGTACTTTAAGCATGGTATCTAATACAGATGGATTTAGCAATGTGGCTTATGGAGATTATACTTTATCTGCACTGGATACCGGCGATTATAATACTGCCGTTGGCTATGGCGCCTTAAACGGGTCTCAAACCGATTTTAATACCAGCGTGGGAGCCTTTTCGTTAAGCAGCAATTTATTTGGTGATGAAAATACTGCCGTGGGCTTTCAGGCACTTACCTCTAACCAGTTTGGTTTTGATAACACCACGGTTGGGTTTAACTCTTTGGTAAATAATACCGATGGATTTTACAATACATCAATGGGCGTACAATCGATGTTTAGCAATAATATAGGCAGCCGCAATACCGCCATCGGTTTTAATGCCATGGCACTTAATACATCGGGCACCATTAATGTGGCAGTGGGCAGGGCCGCACTGTTTAACAACGACTCTGGTAATGGCAATACTGCCATAGGCAACCGGGCGCTTAATAATTTAACTACGGGTAATTTTAACACTGCCATTGGCGATTCGGCCGATGTATTATCGGGTGGCCTGTTTAATACCACCAGCATCGGTTTTCAGGCAGTAACCACAGCCAGCAACACCATCTCTATTGGTAATACTGCCATTACAGCCATTCGTGGCCAGGTGGGCTTTAGTACTTTTAGCGACGGCCGGTATAAAAAAGATGTAAACGAAGATGTAAAAGGCCTGGCCTTTATCATGCAATTAAGGCCCGTATCTTACCACTACGATTTTGATAAGATAAGGGCTGAGCGCCACCAGCAACTGGGCGATAATTTTGCAGCGGAAGATGCGGTAAAATCATTTACGGCCGTTTCTTTAAAAAATGCACCTGCACAAAACAAACACCTGGTTACTGCTGCCAAACAGCGTATGCAAGCCAGCGCCAAAGCAGGCATTAGCCCTCAATTACAAGCTTATTATCAAGATGTAAAACAAAACGATGGCATCCGCTACACCGGCTTTATTGCCCAGGAGGTAGAAGCTGCTGCAAAAAAATCGGGCTTTGATTTTAGTGGGGTTGATAAACCGAAAAACGATACTGATCAATACGCCCTGCGCTATGCAGAGTTTGTAGTGCCGCTGGTAAAAGCAGTACAAGAGCAGCAAGCAATTATTGATGCACAAAACAAAAAAATTCAGCAGCTTACAGAACGTATCGAAAAGCTGGAGCAATAAACACCAACAATAGCTTATTACTTATAAAGGGCAGGCCGCAGGGCTTGCCCTTTTTTTATTAAACAAAATACAGCCTGCTGGCTGATGAAATGTTATTTTTGAAGTATGATAAATACCATTTGCGTTACCGGTGCCGGTACTATGGGCAATGGCATAGCACAGGCTGCTGCACAAAGTGGTTTTAGCACACTGTTGTTTGATGTAAGCAATGCATCGCTGGATAAAGCCCGGCAACAGATTAACCAACAGTTGCAACAATTGGTACAAAAACAAAAAATTACGCAGCCACAAGCCAACGAAGCCTGGGCAAGGCTTAGCTTTACCAACAACATTAACGATTGCAAGGCTCCATTGGTAATTGAAGCCATCATCGAAAAAATGGAAGCCAAAATAACCTTGTTTAACCAGCTTAGCCATATCAATAGCCCCCATACCATTTTTGCAACCAATACATCCGCTTTATCCATTACCAGTATTCAACAACAAATACCGCATCCACAAAGAGTGGCAGGCATGCATTTTTTTAATCCCGCCACTATTATGAAATTGGTAGAGCTGGTACAAGCACCACTTACCAGTGATGCTGTTATTAACAAGCTGCAGGCGGTATGCAGCCAAATGAACAAAGTATCGGTAGTATGTAAAGATGCTCCAGGTTTTATTGTAAACCGGGTGGCCAGGCACTACTACCTGGAGGCTTTAAAAATGGTAGAACAGGGATTGGTAAGCATACAACAGGCAGATGAAATTATGGAAGCCAGTGGTTTTAAAATGGGGCCATTTAAATTAATGGATTTAATTGGCATGGATATTAACCTGGCCGTATCAAAAAACATTTACGAAGCGTTTAACCAGGCACAGCGCTTTGCCCCATCTGCCCTGCAAATACAAAAGGTAAACGATGGAGCGTTAGGCCGCAAAACAGGAAAAGGATTTTATCAATATACTTAACACACCAACAGGTGGGCATAGCCGCCAATTGGTTTGATGGTTTTTAATATTTACACATGATATTAGTTACAGGTGGCGCTGGCCTGTTAGGTACAGCATTAATACAGCAACTGCTGGCTCAAGGCAAACAAGTAACTGCCATTTACAACAAAACTGCTTTACCCGATTTTAACAGCCCACTACTTACACAGTACCAGTGCAACATATTGGATGTGGCGGGGCTACAACATGCCATGCAGGGTATTACGCAAGTATATCATTGTGCAGCGTTGGTAACCTTTAACCCGGCACGCAAATACGAGCTGTTTAAAATAAATATAGAGGGCACAGCCAATGTGGTAAATGCAGCGCTTACAGCAGGTGTAAAAAAAATGGTGCATGTAAGTTCGGTAGCTGCCTTAGGCCGCATACGAGAAAACCAAACGGTAAACGAAACCATGCACTGGACAGAAGAAACCAGCAATAGTAACTATGGCAAAAGCAAGTACCTGGGCGAGCTGGAAGTATGGCGGGGTATTGGCGAAGGCCTGGATGCTGTAATTGTAAACCCCACCATTATTTTAGGAGGCGGCAATTGGCAAGCAGGCAGCTCTCAAATTTTTAAAACAGTGTATGATGAGTTTCCTTGGTACGCAAATGGCATTACCGGTTTTGTAGATGTGCAAGATGTAACAAAAGCAATGCTGGCATTAATGGAAAGTGATATCAGCGCCCAGCGTTTTATTATTAGTGCCGAAAACAAAAGCTACCGGGATGTATTTAACATGATAGCAAAAGCATTTAATAAAAAACCACCGCACAAAGAGGTTACACCTTTTTTAGCACAAGTGGTATGGCGGCTGGAGGCTATAAAAAGCTGGCTAAATGGCAAAGATCCATTGGTTACAAAAGAAACAGCCGCTACAGCATTGGCATCCGTTTATTTTGATAACAGTAAGCTATTGCAACACCTGCCTGGCTTTAACTATACACCCTTATCACAAACCATTGCCAGCACCTGTACCATGCTGCTGCAAAACACTTATCCCGGCAAAGCATAATTTTGGTGATACCAGCATTCATTTTTTTAAATCCTGTATAATGAAAAAACTACTCCTATTGCCCGCTTTTATTTTTTTGGCCGCCACTGCTATGGCACAACTGCACAGCTTTGTGGTAAGCGGAATGGTTACCGATGCAAACAGCAATATGCCACTGCAAGCGGCTTCTGTTTTTGCCCAAAATACTACTACGGGTACTGTTACCGATGCATCGGGCAAATTTACATTGCAGCTAGCCAATGGCGGATACGACCTTATCATCAGCTTTACCGGGTACGAAACATACAATAAACGTATTAGCACCAACGACGATGCCGATAAAAACCTGCTGGTGCAATTAAAGCCAAAAGAAAAATCGCTGGAAGAAGTTTCTATCAAAAGCAACAACGAAGTAAAAGATGGCTGGCAGCAGTACGGCAACTTTTTTACCGAACAGTTTATTGGCAAAACTGCCAATAGCAGTGTATGCAGTATTAAAAATAAAGAAGTACTTAAATTTTATTTTTCAAAAAAACGAAACCGTTTAAAGGTATTGGCTGATGAACCTTTGCTGATAGAAAACCCCGCCCTTGGTTATGTAATAAAATATACGCTGGACTCTTTTACCTACGATTATACCAATACCAACAGCCAATATGCCGGCTACCCATTGTTTGAAGAAATGGCCAGCACCGACGAGGCACTTAAAAGCAGCTGGGTTGCCGCAAGAAAAAAAGCATACCAGGGATCCATTTTGCATTTTATGCGTAGCATATACCAGCAACAGCTAAAGCAAAATGGTTTTGAAATACAATTTTTGGTGAAAATAAATAATGCGGATACTGGTATACGCCTCGGCAATTTTTATGGCGCCATCAACTACGCTAAAGATGATAGCACCGGCATTGCATCCTTTATGCCCAACCAGCCAGATATGGCTGTATTGTTTACAACAGAAAAGCCCGATGCCGCATACCTGTTGGCCAATGCAGATGCGGCCAGTAATTTTCAGTTATCAATTATAAATATTACCCAAGGAGAATTGATTGCTATTGAACAAAATGGATTTTATTACGATCAAAACGATATGCTGATAACAGGATACTGGGCATGGGAAAAAATGGCCGATATGCTGCCTTACGATTACAGGGCAGAGTAATTTTATTTCTTCATCACTTTGTTCCACAATTCGGGTATGCGTTTTATCCATATCAACTCCCTTTTTACCAACAATGCATCCTGCGCTGGTGTGCCCCAGTATGTTTTGTTACCTTCAATTGTATAGGCAACACCTGCCTTACCCAACACCACTGCATTTTCGCCAACGGTTAAAGTTTTGTTTACGGCTACTTGCCCCCAAATAGTTACGCCATCTTTTATTTCGGCACAGCCACCAACAATTACCTGTGCTGCAAACAAACAGTTTTTTCCTACCACCGTATCATGACCAATATGCACCATATTATCAAACTTGGTTCCTTCACCAATAATGGTATCATGGCTTACACCACGGTCAATTGTACAGTTGGCTCCAATCTCTACACTATTTTGTATAACTACACGGCCACAGCTGGGCATTTTTTTATACCATAGTGGTCTGTTTTTTTTACCGTTGTAATAAAAAGCATCGCTACCAATTACAGTGCCGGCTTGTATCACCACATCATCACCAATGATACAATTATCCATAATGCTTACCTGCGGATGAATGATGCAGTTGTTGCCAATACTTACACGATGGCCTATAAATGCACCCGGGTAAATTACGGTGCCCTCGCCAATTACCGCTGTATCACTAATCATTTGTACAGCGGGTGTAAAAGGACTAAAATGTGTTACAATTTTGCAATAAGCCTCAAAGGGATTATCTGTTACCAGTAATGCTTTTTCATCGGGCACTGTTGTTGCTTTATTAATGATGATAAAGCTTGCAGCACTGTTAATACATTTATCGTAATACTTTGGATGATCCACAAAAACAAGGTCTCCCTTTTCTACTTTATGTATTTCATTAATGCCTGTTGCAAACAATGTATCGTCACCCAACAACTGTGCATTTACAAACTGTGCTATCCATTTGATAGATACGGGAGAGGGAAATTGCATGTGTAATTTTTTTACAAAGGTAATACTGCTTGCATTTACCAAAGGCAACGGCGTATAAGCAATAAGCAAGCAATTTTTTTTAAAAAAAATTTGTGCATCATTGTACACCAACTACTGCTTTAGCAACTGGTAAACTAATTTATAACAGCATATACTCTTGCATACTTAAAATTGCATTACAACATTTACTACAGCCAAACATAGCAGCAGTAAACGTTTTGCAGTACTACTGCTATTGATGAGTACAGCAGTTTTAGCAATATATTTTTTTAGCGCTGTATTTTAATCACTGTAAATAGCTAACTCATTGCTTGTCCTTATCCACAAACAAAATAAAAATGTTAATAAAAAACATGCAATAATTTTTTTTGATAGAAAAAATTATTTTTAATATTGTGTAGGGAAATTTATTTCCTGGTACTTACTAACCCATTCATATAATAAAGCCCGGTTTTAAAACGCCGGGCTTTATTATTTTTACACCATTATTAGTGCATTGTAAAAATCATATTGCACTACACTTGTTGCTCAACAAAATATTACTGTGAATTTTTACTGCATCATTTACAAACCATTTAATGTACTGTGCCAGTTTACATCGCAAGATGAAAAGCAAACATTAAAAGATTTTTTTGATGTGCCCACAGATGTATACCCGGTGGGCCGGCTTGATTATGACAGCGAAGGATTATTGATACTTACCAATGATAAAAAATTAAATCACCTGTTGCTGCATCCTGTGCAGCAACACCTGCGGGAGTATTGGGTGCAAGTAGATGGCGCCATTACACAAGCAGCTATTACACAGCTGCAGCAGGGTGTATACATTACTACAGATGGAAAAAAATATCTTACCAAAAAATGTGAGGCACAAATATTTACAATACCCCCAGTATTGCCCGACAGAAACCCGCCCATCCGTTTTAGAAAAAACATACCAGCACCATGGATTAAACTACAACTAACAGAAGGCAAAAACAGGCAGGTAAGAAAAATGACTGCCGCAGTTGGCTATCCTACACTTCGCCTGGTACGCTATAGTATGGAGGGCTGCAACATTGATGGGTTACAACCTGGCGATATGCGTATACTTACCCAAAAAGAAATATACCGGCTTACCATCAATAATTAATGAGTGCAGCAATTAGCCGGGCCACCGCATTACACAAAATATTATACCGCTTAATTTTTTGGAAGCACACATAATAGTATCTTACAAAACAAATTTACAACATGCTAAAATCGATGACGGGTTTCGGTAGGGCCGAACTTACAGTAAATGATAAAACCTTTTTGGTAGAAGTAAAATCACTTAATGGAAAACAGTTTGAAATGCAATTGCGGCTTCCACCGTTGCTAAAGCCATATGAATTTGATATAAGAAATATTTTACAGGAGCAGCTGGTACGGGGCACCATTGATTGTATGGTTACCATTAAGCAAAATGGCACATCCAAACCAGTAAACATCAACACCGATTTAATAAAAGCATATTACCATCAAATAGAAGGGTTGGCTGCCGATCTTAAAATAGATACCAACTCGGTACTGAGTGCTTTGCTGCGTTTGCCAGAAGTAGTAACCCCTACCAATGATGTTTTAACTGAAGGTGATTTTGCCGAATTTAAAACCGTATTGCTTACTGCCTTGCAGGCTTTAAACAACCATCGGCTGGAGGAAGGTGCCAGCCTTCAGCAAGACCTTTTTAAACGCATCAGCAACATCAATGCACAGGAAGAAAAAATTGTAGCGCTAGAGCCCAATCGTATTAAACGCATCCGGGAAGAAATTGTACAATTGCTGGAAACTTATGCCGGCAAAGAAAACTACGATGGTAACCGGCTGGAACAGGAGCTGATTTATTACATCGAAAAAATTGACATTCACGAAGAGCAGGTAAGACTTAAACAACACTGCGATTATTTTCGCTCTTTATTGGGTAATGATGAAGAGTCGAAAGGCAAAAAGCTATCCTTTATTATACAGGAAATTGGCAGAGAAATAAACACTACCGGCAGTAAGGCATACGATGCCGAAATACAAAAATGTGTGGTGATTATGAAAGATGAACTGGAAAAAGCAAAAGAGCAGGTACTAAATGTTTTGTAAAAGCCGCAGTGCTGCATGTTTATTATTTTTGTAAAAAAAATAGCGTGATTAAAAAATCTGCCAATAACTGGAGGGTAAAATTTGTTGCAGGCATGGCCGCCGTTATTTTGGCCGTGGCATCTTGTAACAGCATTGATGTGTATGAAAAAAACAGCTCCATACCCAACTACCAATGGAGCTACCAGTTTAAACCTGCTTTTGAATTTAGCATTAGCGATACCAGCGCCCAGTATATGATATATGTGGTACTCCGCCACACCGATGCCTACCGGTACAACAATATCTGGCTTAATGCAGGCACCCGTTTTCCGGGAGATAGTATGCAATACCAGCGTTTTGAGTTTCAGCTGGGTGATGATGCCAGGGGTTGGGAAGGTACAGGCATGGATGATATTTGGGAGGTACGAAAACCCATTACCCGAGGGCCGGTAAAATTTGCCAAGGCAGGCACTTACAGTTTTGTACTGGCACAGGTAATGAGAGAAGACCCCTTACCCAATGTGCTGAGTGCAGGTATAAGGGTTGAAAAAGTGAAGTAGGCTATCCTACCTGTACGATCATTCCGCCATTTAACAACTATACTGCTGTATGCCTTTTTTTCACAAAACAAAAAAGTTGCGTTTAATATTTGTAGTATACTGGGTACTACTACTGTATATTATTGCCGCATTGGTATGGTGGTTTATTGCCCTTAATAAACTCAACCACCAAATGGCAGCGTACGAACTGAATCAACTAAAAAAAGACAGCCCCGGCTATATAGCATCTGCCCAAAAAATATTGGATATTGAAAAAAGAAAAACCACCCAATATGCTGGTGAAGGAGCCGTTTTTTTTCTGCTTATTGGCGCCGGCGCCTTTTTTATTTTTAGGGCAGTACTTAAGCAATTTAAACAGGCCCAACAGCAGCAGCACCTGATGATGGCCATAACGCATGAGTTAAAAACCCCCATTGCTGTAACCCGGCTTAATTTAGAAACCATGCAAAAACGAAAGCTGGATGAAAAACAACAACAACACCTGATACAAAATACGCTGCAAGAAACCAACCGGATGAACGACCTGTGCAGCAACCTGCTGCTATCCTCTCAAATAGAAGCCGGCGGTTATCAAATTACCATTGCCAACACCGATTTATCGTTGTTAGCTACCCAATGCATGAATGATTTTATTACCCGCTATCCTAACCGCCATATTACCCACAGCATACAACCCGGTGTACAGGTAAATGCCGATCAGCTACTGCTTCAACTGGTAATCAACAACCTGCTGGACAATGCCCTTAAATACTCTTTAAAAGATGCAGGGGTACACTTAACCCTTTGCCAGCAAAACAACCTGGCCACCTTAAGCGTGGCAGATGCAGGTAAAGGCATAAAAGACGAAGAGAAGAAAAAAATATTTGACAAATATTACCGTACCGGCAACAGCGCCACCCGCCATGCCAAAGGCACCGGCTTGGGTTTGTACCTTACAAAAAAAATAATACAGCAGCACCAGGCCAGCATTACTGTAACTGATAACCATCCTACCGGCAGCATTTTTACCGTAACATTCGGCAGCTAACAAAAGTAAAATGTTGTTTAAGTAACTTTACACACTTACCATTTTATAGCTGGTGATATACACAAATGATTCAACAAAAAATATCGATACTACTGGTAGAGGATGAAGAAAATTTACAGGAAGCACTTAAGCTAAACCTGGAGTTGGAAGATTACGAAGTAACCGTGGCAGATAATGGCATGGCGGCTTTGGAGGCTGTGCAAAAAGAGCATTTTGACCTGATGATACTGGATGTAATGCTGCCCGAGCTGGATGGCATTAGCGTGTGCGAAAACATACGACTGCAAAACAACGATATACCCATATTAATATTAAGTGCAAAAAACAGCAGTGCAGACAGGGTACTTGGCTTAAAAAAAGGAGCGGATGATTATCTTACCAAACCTTTTAACCTGGAGGAGTTGTTGCTGAGGGTAAACAAACTGGTGCAAAAAAGCCAACAACTAAAAGGCCGTACACCGGTAGAGCAATGGTACCAGTTTGGAAAAAACAATATTGATTTTAAAGCCCTTGAATGCAGCAATTACAACGGGCAAAGCTTTACCCTTACCAAAAAAGAAATTATGCTGCTAAAGCTGCTGATTGAAAATAAAAACGAAGTGGTAACCCGTGAAAAAATACTACAGTCTGTTTGGGGCTATAATGTATATCCCACCACCCGTACCATTGATAACTTTATCCTCAACTTTAGAAAGTATTTTGAAGAAGACAGCCGCAACCCCCGTTATTTTCATTCGGTAAGGGGCATTGGTTACAAGTTTACAGATAGCTGATCAGGCCTGGGTTGGCGGTGGCTGAAAGAGGTGTACCACAGCTTCGGCCTTTTTATAAAAATAAGGCACCCGGCTTTCGTCTGCAAAAGGGGTGTACAATTGCAGCGCTATTTCGTCCAGCAATTGCACTATAGCTTTCTTATCATCCTCCCCAAAGTTTTGCAGGGCAATACCAGCAGCTATTTCTTTTAGTTGAATAGTTTGGGGTGCTAATTGCAGGCGCTGGGCTAAAAATGTTTTTAACTCTTTATCCAGCGTAGCATAAAATTGGCGGGCATCGCCACTGTCTGTTTGCAATAGTGCCCGGGAGGCAGCCAGTGGCAATTTGGCTTCTTTTTCTACAATATCATCATCACCTTCGTTTAGGGCTTGTGGCATGCTGGTTTGCAACAATTGTTTTTTGTTTTTATCAATTTTTACCCAAATAAAAAGCCCCGTAAGCATCAGTGCCACCAGCGGTGCAATCAGTAGCCATCTTTTGGTAAACAACACTTCAAAAAACTTTTCTTTACTGGTTTTAATGGGCTGTATAAATCCCTTAGCCAATACAGGTGGTTTACCGGTGCCTTTGGTTACAGTTAAATTAATTGGCTGGGTAAGCAATGTTTTATATGCCGCAATATGGGTATCAAAATAGCTAAACTCTATTGCCGGTAAAGTGTACC
The DNA here is from genome assembly GCA_039796475.1 of Bacteroidota bacterium. GTDB lineage: Bacteria > Bacteroidota > Bacteroidia > Chitinophagales > Chitinophagaceae > Ferruginibacter. The sequence continues at coordinate 21,367 of JBDKJT010000059.1, forward strand.
GGCCTGTATCGCCGATTACAAAATTGTAAAAAAATGTTTTGCGGCCACTTACTGGTACGGTTCGTTTTTCTACCTCCTCCCTGGTACCCGGCTCAAATACTTCTATTGCTTTGGGCCAGTTAATTTCTGGCGCATTTATCAATAGCAAATTACCCTCGCCTTGCAGCTGCAATACCAGCCTGCCGGCATCATCAGTGGTAAGTTGTGGTTGGCTGGCCGATGCTTGCATTGTAAAATTACCTACCGCACCGCTAAAGGATGCCGGCCTTCCTTTTTCGGGCAGCGGTTTTACATAAATGCTGAGCGGCTTACTCTGTAAGGTTACTTTTTGGGTTACAAATGCTTCGGCAGGTAAAGCCATCCCTCCAAAGTCGCTCAAAAAATCGTTGGGGTGCTGTTGCACATATGCTTCCTTTATAAAATTAATTTCATTTTCTACAGATGCTGCTTCCAGCTGTACCTCTCCGGCCTGTAAGGGGTACAGTTGCGCTTTACGCAAAGTGTATACATTATACTCTCTTCCGTCGAGTGTTTCTACCAATGAGCTGATATTGGCAGTACGCAGCATATCTATTACAGAAAAACCGTTAAAGGAAGGGTTTTTTACAATATTGCTTTCCGACTTAAGGCGGGTATACAATTTATACGTTACTACCAACGGCTCACCCACATAGCAGCTTGTTTTGTCGGCATATACTTTTACAAAAATATTTTTACTGATTTTATCTGCTATATTATCGCCTTTGCGAATAATAAAATCATTAAAGCTGCTCCGCTTAGCTGCTTCATCAAAATTCATAAACCCGTTGTTGGGCGTAGCCGGGCCATTACCGGCTGCACCGTTGATTACTTTTAATTTTAGTGGATTGCTTTTGATAGTTATACCATCTGCCACAGCTGTAGCTGCTGCAATCACAAACTCACCCTTCTCTTTTGGTTTTAAAATATAGGTAAGGCCGGTGTATTGGCGGGTAATGCCAGCAATCGTTTCCATCCCTGTTTCCTGGTTAGGGCCGCTTATTATAATAAATTGCTGTAGTGATGGTGGAATTATTTTTTGTACCGTTGCCGCATTTTCTACCAGCAATTTTAATTCTGCGGTTTCGTCTTTACCAATGGTGCCGGGTGATATATAAGCCGTAAATTTTGCCTGCGCCCATGTGCTGCTAACAC
>JBDKJT010000060.1:0-7290 GCA_039796475.1 Bacteroidota bacterium
ATCTGCATCCAACGGTTTCACAAAATTCCACCAGCCATTTTGAGTAACAATATTTTGCTGGGTATACGTTTGATTGCTGTACTGCCATGCTTTTATACCACCCCAATCGTAACATACCACCAAATCGTTGTGATGATCGTTATTGATATCGCACCAAGCGGCACCGGTAACCATACCTGCTGTAGAAAGACCGGTCGCTATTTGTTGAGTAACATCTTTAAAATGGCCAGTGCCATCATTTTGCAACAGGTAACTATGCGGTACTTCTCCATAACTCCATGGCACAGCCCTGCCGCCTAAAAACAGGTCGGCAAAACCATCGCCATTAAAATCGTTTACTGCAATGCAAGAAAATGTATAGTACAATCCAGCAAATGCATCTGTTAATTTTGTAAAGCCAGCCTTACCATCATTTAAGTAAACACGGGGCATTAAATGCACATCGTTACCAAAATATTCGTTACCAGCCGATACCAGCAGCAAATCTTTAAAACCATCATTGTTTACATCAGCAAATACTGCATCGGCATCTTCGTACATACTATCGGCATAAAGCGCTGCTGACTGTATTTTTTTAAATTGTCCATTGGCCTGCTGTATAAATAAAGCATTGTGCTGCAGCTTTGCCTGCCCGATAAAAACATCCTCCAGCCCATCGTTGTTAATATCTGCCACCGCCAGTGCCGGCCCCTCGGTAGATAGCATGTGTGGCAGTAATGGCTCCCGGTTAAACTCGTTAAAAACATTTTCGTGGTGTACATAATTAATACCTGTAGCCGCTGTAATATTGGTTACCGGTAGTGTTGTGTTGGGCTTAAAATTATACAACACTGAATAGTTAAATACAGGCAGGCCTTGGGTATAAGTTACCTGTATTTGTGCTGCCGTATCTACCCGTATAGGTTGCACCGTATTATTGGGCCATACTACAAAGGCAGAGTCAATTTTTTTATTACCAAGCCCAATATGCACCGCCTCTTCCATACTGGATAAAAAACCTTTAGCCGGATTTTTTTGATAGCACTGTACATCGTTGCCGGCAAATAATATAAGTTTTGCGCCGATGGCATTTATGTTTGCACTATCGCCTTTTAATATTACCCTAACTGATTTTGCCTGGTTGTTATGATTGGTTTTGTTTTCGTACAAAAACACCGGATCGTTAATATTGTTAACCACTACATCCAAATCGCCATCATTATCAAAATCGGCATAAACGGCTCCGTTTGAGAAAGTGGGTTGGTTGTTTTCAACCAGGGCTGCACCATCATTAAATTTTAAATCACCCGTATTGATAAAAAATTTATTGGGGATTTTTATCTCAGGAAATTTATTGATGAGCTCAATGTCATTCCCCTTCATATTATTGTTTTGCAGCTTTTGCTGAAACTCGCTGTTGTAAATAAAATTGATATAGTCCATATCATTTAACCGCTTGGGTATACCATTGGATACAAACAGGTCTTTATTTCCATCGTTGTTAAAATCCATCCACAATGGTGCCCAACTCCAATCGGTGGCGGCTATACCGGCATACAAACCCACATCGCTAAAGTGCCCGTTTCGCCTGTTTAGCTGCAGCATATTACGGGAGTACTGGTAATTATATCCAGAGGCGATTTTGCTGTAAAAAACATCGTAATCATCATCACCCAACGAGCGCTTTAAAATATAGGGATCATTGGCCAACATATCCATCGACACAATCTCCGGATAGGCATCGTTGTTTACATCTGCTATATCTACACCCATACTAAATTTGCTGGTGTGCATAAGGCGGGTGGCATTTTCATCAGCAAACTGGCCGTTTTGCTGGTTGATGTACAGGTAGTCGTTTTCATGAAAATCGTTGCCAATATACAAATCGGGCCATCCATCCATATTGATATCGCTAACGGCCACGCCCAGCCCATAGCCAATTTCGGTGCTGTTTATTTTAGATAAACTGGTTACATCTGTAAACACATTACCATCATTGCGATATAGCCTGTCGCCCGATAATAAACTGTATGTATTATCAAAGTTTTTCCTGGGGGCAAAGGAGCTGCTTTGGTGTACGGAATGATTTAGCAGGTACATATCAAGGTCGCCATCCAAATCGTAATCTAAAAATGCGGCTTGTGTGCTAAAGCCAGAAAAATCCAGGCCATAGCGTGCTGCCTCATCTTCATAAATGGGTATGCCATCTTTAATTTGCTTACACAGCAGCAGTTGGTTTTTGCTATGCAGGTTTTTAAAATTGCCCACCCGGCACACATATATATCCAGCATGCCATCGTTGTTAATATCTATTACCGATACCCCGGTAGACCATGCTTTATCTTGCGGTATACCTGCCTGCCCGGATGCATCTTTAAAGTGAAGGCCACCCTGGTTGAGGTATAATTTATTACTGGTTTGGTTGGCAGCAAAAAAGAGGTCGATGCTGCCATCCTTATTAAAATCGCCGGCACCCACACCAGCACCATTATAAAAATACATGTAGGTAAACATGTTAAAATCTTCGGTGGGTAATACCGTATTATTAAAATTAAGCCCTGTTTGTGCTTGTGTAAGCATTGTAAAAAAAGGCTGTGTATTGCTTGCAGTTTTTTCGTTGCAGGAGCCACAAAAAAACATGCCAGCCAGCACCCATGCTATCGTTATAAAATTTGCCTTCATTTTTTAGTGCTTGCTGTTTTTTTAAATTTGTAAACTGCCGGCACTTCGTTATTGTACAATAAAACCAAGCACATACTTAACCCATTTTGCATCATTACCATATCCCTCATTTGTGCATTGCCAGTAATACCGCTTTCGTATTCGCTTAAAACCTGCCAACCTTGTTTGCCTTTATTAAGCAAAACCAGCCCTGTGTTAGCATCTAGCCGGCCCAATTGTGGCTGAAAGCCAAATTCGTTTCCGCCCAGTATTAAATCTGTGAGGCCATCGCCATTTGCATCTAATGCTGTAACACACTTAACGGATGAAAACTGCACAGCGGGGGGAAAATTGGTTACCTCAAACTGCCCGTTGCCTTTATTAATGGCGATGCAGGAAGAGGAAGTGTTTACCGATTTTACAATGGCCGAATTAATTTTTTCGGCACTCATTAATTCCTGCACAGATTTTTGTGCATAGGCATTGTGACGGAGATTTTGTTTTTTTAAAAAGGGCATTTGTGCTTCTAACTCCGCTTTCATAAACACCGGTTTATCTTTACCGTTTATGCTACGGGTAAATATTTTATCCAGCTGGCCATTATCATCAAAATCGTTTAAAAATAATTTTGCCGGGTTTTCGGTTGTTGGGTTTACAAACAAATTTTCGCCCATATTACCTAATACCAAATCAGGCAATCCATCCTTATTAATATCTACCGCTTTTACTGTTTGCCACCAGCCTTTTAATACAGATAAGTTTGTTGTAACTGGTGTAAAACCTTGTGCGGTATATTTAAAAATGAGTGGCGCCATCCAACGGCCTACTATAACCAGCTCGTTTTTTTTATCGCCATCCATGTCTGTAAATGCTGCTCCCGTAACCATCCCTGCATCGGTAATACCTGGGCATTTGCTGGCGGGCATATCGGCAAAAACTGCCTTGCCATTGTTGAGATAAATATGGCTTTGGGGTGTAATACCATACTGGCCTGTAACGCTGCCGGCACCAATAAATAAATCTGCATCGCCATCGCCATCAAAATCATCGGCAATGGCTACGCTGGTATTGTCTTTATTAGATGGAAAAGCTGTTTTAGTAATAGTAAAATTTGCTTTACCGTCGTTTAAGAAAAGCCGGTGCTGCAATTGCCTGCTGCCGGGTAAGGCATCATTACCTGCGGCGCAAACCAGCAAGTCCATATCTGCATCCCCATCTGCATCAAAAAACAAAGATGGTCCGTCTACAAAATCTTTAAACTCATCAAAGCTATGTTGCTTAGATTTTTTAAATCCTCCATCTGCCGTTTGCAGGTATAGCTGCCCTGCTGTGCTTACCGATCCACCAATATAAATATCATCTAGCTGATCGCCATTTACATCGGCCACCGCAGCTTTTGGCCCTTCATGCGATAGCATTTCTGGCATACCTCTTTCTGTATAAAAATCGGTGTAATCATCGTCGGTATGCTTATCAAAGGTGGCAGGTTGCTGCTCAAAAATAGCATTGCTAACGGGCAGTGGCACAATGGTAAGCTTTGGGGTGCCGGTGGGTTGCTGTATAACGTGGTATTTATTTAGCTGTGGCTGCAGCATGGTTGTTTGCTGCCAATCGGGCCAAATAATTACCAGCGAATCGATGCTGTTAGCGCTGCCAACACCAATGAGTTGCCTGTAATCTACCGACGATTGAAAACCCCGGCTGGGTATTAGCTCCCTGCTAAATATTTGCTGGCCTTTGTAGGCGATAATTTTTGCACCTACTGCAAAGCTGTTAGGCTTATTGCCTTTAAGTTGTATGCCAATAAAATTATTTTTATTGAGTTGCCTGCTTGCATTTTTAAAAATAAATGCAGGCTCGTTGGTATTATTTACCACAAGGTCGAGGTCGCCATCATTGTCAAAATCAGCGTAAGCAGCTCCATTAGAAAAAGAGTTTTCGGAAAAGCCCCAGGCCACACCTTGGTCGGCAAATTTTAAATTACCCAAATTGCGATACATTTTATTGGGCACAGCGATAGAAGGAATCCTGTTAACCAAATCATTTAATTTTTTTTCGCCGGTTTGTATCATCCTTTCCCGTATTTCGTTGGCATCAAAGGCTAAAAAATCCTGATTGGTAAGGTCGCGGTAGATGCCATTACAAACATACAAATCGTTATACCCGTCGTTATCTGCATCAAACATCAAGGCACCCCAACTCCACTCACTTGCGTTTACGCCACTGTAATTGGCAATGTCTTTAAATTTACCACGGCCATCGTTTAATTGTAGTGTATTTTGTAAAAACTGGTTATAAAAACCATTTCTTTCTTTAAGCCGGTACTGATCGATGTCATCAAAACTAAGCGTTGTTTTTAAGCGGTAATCATCAGCGGGCAACATATCGGTTGTAAAAATTTCGGGAAACCCATCGTTGTTTATATCGCCAAAATCGGCCCCCATAGATGCATAACTGTTGTGTTGCAGCCTTTGCTCCAACTCATCTGTAAATGTGCCATTTTTTTGATTGATGTAAAGATAATCCCGTTCAAAAAAATCGTTGGAAACATATATATCCGGATAATTATCTCCGTTAACATCGCCTACGGTTACGCCTAGCCCAAAGCTCATAAGGGTACCATGTATGCCGGCACTGGCGGTTACTTCTTTAAAAAAACCATCATCGTTTTGATACAAATGATCGCCACCACCCCTGAGGTATTCATCTACTTTCCATTGGCTGGCTGGCAGGTTACGTTGTTTGGGATATCCAAGGCTGTTAACAGGTACGGGGCTATTATCTATTTTAAAACAATCAAGATCGCCATCCAAATCATAATCAAAAAAACTTACCTGCGTGGTATAGCCGCTATCGGCAAGCCCATATTTGGCGGCGCTTTCGGTAAAAGTTAAATCGTGATTGTTGATAAAAAGCTGGTTGGTTCTTAGTGCGGCTTGCTGCATACTGCCTGCATTGCAAACAAATATATCCAGCCAGCCATCGGCATTTATATCTGCCATTACAACGCCTGTACTAAACTGCAGCTTGTTTACAAAACCGGCTTTAGCAGAAATATCTGTAAACTTAAAATTGCCCTGGTTTAAAAAAAGTTTATTGCTGCCCTGGTTGGCCGTAAAAAAAATATCTGCCAAGCCATCATTATTAATATCGCCGCATGCTACGCCGCCGCCGTTATAAAAGTTGCGGTAGTTTAATATATTAATGGTGTCGTTATCGGCTACTTTATTAATAAAATCAATGCCCGAATTTTTTACAAGTTCAAACAGCGGTGCCGGTTTCTTTTCGGCACAAGAAAAAAATATCAAGGATAGTATGGCGCAAATTGCTAACCGCATCACAAATATCAATTGTTGGGTAAGGAATTTTTATTAAGCCGGTACAGTACCGGGTAATCGTTGTTTTGTAGAAAAAGTATTTGCTGTTGCTGCTTTTGATTGATTGCTTTTATATCCCTCATTTCTCCACGCATGTTTAACCCTGATTGTTTATTTTCAATCCACTTAAAATCTGATTGCCGGTTATTAATCAGCAACTCTCCAAAACTGCCGTCTAGTTTTTCAAACTGCGGTAAAAACCCAAATTGATTGCCACCCATTACCAAATCGATATAGCCATCAGCATTTACATCCACCGGCAATATTGCATTGATGCAGGATAGCTGGCTCATTACGGGTAGTGGGTTAACAGTAAAATTTCCTTTACCATTATTAATGGCAATAATACTGGAACTGTAGTTAAACTGCTTTACTACTGCAGCTGCAATTTTTTCGGGTTCAAAAAGCTCCTGCACCGACTTTTGGGCATACTCTTTATGATGCAGGCTATTTTTTTTGATGGAGGGTAATTGGTCTTGTATTTCGCTTTTTAAAAAAACGGGTTTGTCTTTTCCATCAATGGTGTAAGAGATAATTTTGTCCAAATCGCCGTTGTTATCAAAATCGTTTATCCAAAGTTTGGCCGGCGTTTCTGGGGTAGGCGACAGGTAAAAATTTTCGCCAATATTGCCAAGTATTAAGTCTTTTTTTCCGTCGTTGTTAATATCTGCTGCGGCTACTGATTGCCACCAACCATACAACTTTGTTAAACTGTTTTGTATTTCTACAAAATGATTGTTGGTAAAAGAAAATATCCTGGGGCTCATCCACTCGCCTACAATAATTAGTTCGTTTTTATTATCGCCATCCATATCTGCCCATAATGCATCGGTTACCATGCCTATAAATGCGATGTCTTTATTATGTGTGGCGGCCAAATCTGTAAAACGGCCTTTGCCATCATTTATAAAAATATAACTCTGTGGATCTTTACCATAGATACCGGGGTAGTTTCTGGCCCCAATAAAAATATCTGGGTAGCCATCGGCATTAATATCATTTACTGCAGCTACGGCTACATCTACATTCATATTAGGAAATGCATTGGTGTTGATGGTAAAGTTTGCTTTGCCATCATTTACGTATAGCCGCAATTGCAGCTCCCGGCTGTTTACAGGCCTGTTATTGCCTCCGGGGCATACCAGCAAATCAGCATCGCCATCTTTATCGTAATCTAAAAAAGCTACGGCAACATCTTCAAAGTCTGCAAACTGGTTAAACAGCGGTACTGCTTTTTTATCAAACCCACCGGCTGTTGTTTGCAGGTATAATT
>JBDKJT010000061.1:0-46179 GCA_039796475.1 Bacteroidota bacterium
TAAGCAACAGGGTAAACCTTGCTTTAGAAGATCGTCATACTTTTGTTAAAACAGATTTGTTAGACGGTCAACAATGGCAGGAGCATGCTGCAGGTGATGCGGTATTAACCCGTGATTACGATTCTTACAACTACTTATCTTTAGGCATTAACTTTAACCTGGGTGGTAAATCTGTAGAACCACTATGGTGGTTAAATCCTTTGGATTACGCTTACAGCGAGTTGAACAATCCAAAGCACATGAAACTTCCAAAGCCAATTTTGGATGATACCGATGGCGATGGTGTTACAGATCAATTAGACAGGGAGCCTAATACGCCCGCTGGTTGCCCAGTTGACTCTCATGGTGTAACAAAAGATACTGATGGCGATGGCGTTCCTGATTGCAAAGACAAACAATTAATTACACCAACTGATTGTCAACCTGTAGATGCTGATGGTGTAGGTAAATGCCCAGAGCCAGCTTGCTGCAAAGAAATTAAAGATTTAATTGCCCAGGGTGGCCTGCAAGGCGAGTGCCCAAGCGATTATCCTAGCCTAACAATGAAAGGTGCAAGCCTGTCTGCCGATAACAAGGCAATGCTTGCTACTGTAGCGGCTAAATTGAAAGAGAAACCAAACTGTACCATTACTTTAACTGCTTATCCAAAAGCTGACAAACGTCAACAAGCATTAGCAGATAAAAAGTTGGAAGCTGTTAAAAACTACTTGGTAGAAACTTTAGGTATTAGTGAAGACAGGGTTGCTACCGATAAAGTAATTGATGGCGGCGATTCTAACACAATTGATATTAAATAGGTTTATTACTTTTTGCTCAATAATTACCCTCCCGGCCTTCGGGAGGGTTTTTTATATTTATTGCTTTATCAAACAATTAACGCATTAAGTTTTGCCAATAAATATTTTACAAGCAGTTTTGACCCAAATCCACTAAATTTGCAACCTCGTATGCGTTTTTATAGTTTTTCAGCAGTATTGTTTATAGCATTGTTTGTTGGGGCTTCTTGTAACAAGGAGTTTAATAAGGTATTAAAGAGCAACGACTATGAGTACAAGCTAAAGATGGCCGATAAATATTTTGAACAAAAAAAATACCGGCAGGCACAACAGTTGTACGAGGAGTTATACCCTGTGTATAAGGGCACCGATAAGTTTGAAGAGTTGTACTACAAGGATGCTTATTGCTTTTATTACATGAAAAGCTACCCGGATGCTGAGAATTTTTTTAAAGGCTTTTTAGAGGTATTTCCTAATAGCGCCAAAGCTGAAGAGGTAGATTATATGCATGCTTTGTGTTTTTACAAGCAGTCGCCTAAGCTGGAGTTAGATCAAACCAATACTACTAAAGCGATAGGGGTAATGCAAACGTTTATCAATACACACCCGGGATCTGCAAGGATAGCCGAGGCAACAGAAATAATTGATAAATGCCGTAAAAAATTAGAAGAAAAGGAATTGAGGGGAGCCGATTTGTATTTTAAAATTGGTCAATTTAGGGCTGCGGCCATTGCTTATAACGATTTGTTGAATAATTATCCAGAGTCTGAATCTGGAGATATTTACAAGTTGCAAAGCATAAAGTCGTATTTTAAGTTTGCAAAACTAAGTATAGCCGATAAGCAAGTGGAGCGATATGAAAAAGTGATTACTGAATACCAGGATTTTGCCGACCGTTACCCCGATAGCAAATTGTTAAAAGAAGCCGGGGAGTATAATGATTTGAGTTTAAACCATATTAAAGAAATAAAAAATGAGCAAGCTAAGACGTCTGCACAGCTCTAGCACCAGTAGTGTGGTAGAACCTAAAAACCTGTATGATCTTAAAGAAAAAACAGGCAATCTTTACGAGTCTATCGCTATTATAGCAAAAAGAGCCAACCAAATCAATATTTCTATAAAGGAGGAGCTGCATAATAAACTGGAAGAATTTGCCAGCCATACAGACAGCCTGGAAGAAATACATGAAAATAAAGAGCAGATAGAAATATCTAAAGCTTACGAACGTATGCCCAACCCGGCGTTGTTATCTACACAGGAGTTTATGGAGAGTAAAGTGTATTTTAGAAAGAACGACGAAGACCTGTTTAGCTAAATTTTTAAATAATTAGCAATACAATCAGCTAAGAAGTTTTACTTTTAATCCCGCTATACAGCGGGATTTTTAATTTATGTTACAGGGAAAAAAAATCTTAATTGGAATTACAGGCAGTATTGCGGCCTACAAAATTCCATTATTGGTAAGGCTGCTCGTAAAAGAAGGTGCAATAGTGAAAATAATAATGACACCGGCCGCCGCAAATTTTGTATCTCCGCTTACACTGTCTACACTTTCTAAAAATGAGGTACTTATAAATTTGGCCGATAACAGCTCGTGGGCAAATCATGTAATGTTAGGCAGATGGGCCGATATTATGTTGCTGGCCCCGTTAAGTTGTAACAGCCTTTCAAAAATGGCATCGGGGCTGTGTGATAATTTATTAATGGCGGTGTATTTATCCGCTACATCACCCGTTGTAGCTGCACCGGCGATGGATGAGGATATGTGGCTTCATCCATCTACACAAGCAAATATTAGCAAAATACAATCTTATGGCAATTGGGTGATACCGGTTGAGTCAGGTGAATTAGCAAGTGGCATAAAAGGCGAAGGTCGTATGGCAGAACCTTCTACCATTTTACAGTGGTTGTCAAATTTTTTTACAACCAAACAGTTGCTAAAAGGTAAAACTGCCATGGTAACTGCTGGCCCTACTTACGAGGCCATAGATCCTGTACGATTTATTGGTAACCGGTCATCTGGAAAAATGGGTGCAGCCATTGCCGAAGTATTATATCAGCAAGGAGCGGCGGTAACACTAATACTTGGTCCATCTAGTGTAACGGTAAATCCGGGCATACAAACGATAAGGGTAACATCTGCACAAGAAATGTTTGACGCCGCTACAGCCCTGTTTCCATCCTGCGATATTGCTGTTATGAGCGCTGCCGTTGCAGATTACACAGCAGCTGAAGTAGCAGTAAATAAAATTAAAAAAACCGATGAGCAGTTTAATATTACCCTTAAAAAAACAAAAGACATTTTGCGGCATGTGGGCACCCAAAAAAGACAAGGACAGATAGTGGTTGGCTTTGCGTTAGAAACGAATAATGAAAAAGCGTTTGCGTTAAAAAAACTGCACGAAAAAAATGCCGACCTTATTGTGTTAAATTCCTTAAACGATAAAGGCGCTGGCTTTGGCCATGATACAAATAAAATTACCATATTTGATAGAAAGGGGGGAGAGCAAAACTTTGAGGTAAAATCGAAGCAGGCTGTTGCTGCCGATATTGTAAATGCCATTATTAATATCAATCAATGAAAAAAATACTGATACTATTGTGTAGCTGCTGCATGCTAAGCAATAGTATAAAAGCACAGGAATTAAATGCTAAGGTTACGGTAAACGCAACCAGGGTAGGTAATACCGTTAACCGTAGTGTGTTTCAAACATTGCAAAATGCCCTTACTAATTTTTTAAATAATCGTAAGTGGACTTCTGAAAAATTTTTGCCCAATGAAAAGATAGACTGTAATTTTTTGCTTAACCTGCAGCAAACAGAAGACGCAAATGTATACGCTGCATCTTTAACAATACAAGCAGCAAGGCCAATATTTAATACTGGTTATCTTTCGCCCATTATCAATTTTCAGGACGAGAATATCTTGTTTAAGTATATAGAATTTCAGCAAATAGAATTTAACGAAAACCGAATTGGCGGCAGTGATGCTCAAGTGTCAAACCTTACAGCCGTAATGGCCTACTATGTGTATATAATACTTGGCTTTGATTTTAATTCGTATGCTTTAAAAGGAGGTACAGCTTATTTTCAAAAAGCGCAAAATATAGTGAATAATGCACCCGAAGCTAGGGGTATTAGTGGATGGAAAGCATTTGACGGTATCCGTAATCGCTATTGGCTGGCCGAAAATGTTTTAAATACAAGGTATGCTATCATACATGATGTTATTTACAATTATTACAGGCTTTCGCTTGATAAATTGTACGAAGATGAAGCCGGGGCAAGGTCTCAGATGATGAATGTATTAAACCTGCTCAATAGTTTTAATGCCGACAATCCCAATACAATGATCAACCAGTTTTTTTTCCAGGGCAAGTCAAATGAGTTAATAAAATTATTTTCAAAGGCTCCACAGCAAGACAAAATAAGGGCATCAGAACTTCTGCAAAAAATTGACATCACCAACGCAGGCCGTTATAAAGAAGAATTGAAATGACAAAAACGGTTGTTTGTATATTCGGCGCATGGTTACTATTGGCTACCAGCTGCAGCAGTGATAAGGGTAAGGTATTAAGCCCTCAAAAAATGGAAGTGGTTATGTGGGATTTTTTACAAGCGGATACCTACACCGAATTTTATTTAAAAAAAGATAGCAGTATTAATGCAACCCTGAAAAATGCAGCATTACAACAAAAGGTATTTGAGCTGCATAAAATTTCGAAAGAGGATTTTTATAAAAGTTACCAGTACTATAATAATAAGCCCGAAGAAATGAGGATGATACTGGATAGCGTATCTGCAAAAGCTGAGCGTAAGCGTAGCATGATGATGGAAAGAAAATACTCAAATCCTAAGCCTGTTAATTAATCTAAATTATCTGCCCCCCATCTAAAAGCCTTGTTTTTTAGCCCTGCCAAATCAATTACCCTGTCTACTACCGTAGCAGCTACTTCTTCAATAGTTTGTGGCCGGCTATAAAACGATGGTGTTGCCGGGCAAATAATACCTCCTGCCAGTGTAACTGTTTCCATATTTTTAATATGCACCAGGTTATAGGGTGTTTCTCTTATCACACAAATCAGTTTTCTTCGTTCTTTTAATATTACATCTGCAGCCCGGGTAATTAAATCGTTACTAATGCCGGTAGCAATACGCCCTAGGGTACCCATACTGCATGGTATAATAATCATGGTATTATATTGCCCTGAACCCGATGCAAATGGGGCCAAAAAATTTTGTTGGGTATAAAATTTTGCAGCATAATTGGCATACCCATCATTGTTTAGTTCGGTATGCCATACTTGCTTTGCATTTTCCGTTAAAATAACAGACAACTCTTGCCATTGATCTTGTATGGCAAATAATTTGTCTAGCAATACCTTTGCGTATACAGAGCCACTGGCCCCGGTAACAGCAATTACAATTTTGTGCATCAGGCTATCGTTAAAATATGTGACTAAGCTAATAAACAAATTTGGTATGCAAAAGGTTATAAAATTTATGCTTGTGGTATTGATGGTTGGTATTTGTACATCCTTTACACCCGGCAGCAAGGAAAAAATAAATTGGCTATCGCTGGCACAATTGCAGCAGTTGCATAAAAATGAGCCCCGCCCTGTGTTAGTAGATATTTATACAGATTGGTGTGGCTGGTGTAAAGTAATGGACAGGGAAACCTATGCCAACGAAAAAGTGGCTACATATATCAACCAGCATTATTATGCAGTAAAATTAAATGCAGAGTCGAAAGATACACTGCAATGGAACGGCAAGCAATACGGGTACAATGCTGATTACCGCAGTAACGAGTTAGCGGTGTTTTTTTTATATGGGCAAATGAGCTATCCCAGTACGGTTTTTTTAGCAACGATAGACGCCCAGCCGGCACCGTTAGCCGGTTATCTTAAACCAAAAGAATTAGAAGGCCCTTTAAAATTTTTTGGCGGTGGAGCTTATAAAACACAAACCTTTCCAGTATTTATAAAATCGTTTGAGGCAGCCTGGTAGTACGGAGTATTACATAGCACGCTATCTCCTCAGCCTTTGCACTACTTTTTGCGGCATTAATTGTAATTTAGTTTAATGCCGGCATCAAATCAACCTACACTACAACGCCGCCTGGGCCTTTTTCAATCTACTGTTTTAAATATGATTGATATGATAGGCATAGGGCCATTTGTAACCCTGCCCATTGTAATAGGCTTAATAGGCAGCCAGTTTTTATATGCCTGGATAGCAGGGGCGCTTTTATCGCTAATAGATGCCATGATATGGAGTGAGTTGGGGGCTGCATATCCAATGGCTGGCGGAAGCTATAATTTTTTAAAAGAGGCTTATGGAAAAAATGGGGCAGGCAAAATGCTTAGTTTTTTATACGTATGGCAAACCGTTATACAGGCTCCTCTTGTAGCGGCATCTGCAGCTATTGGCTTTGCTCAATATTTGGCGTATTTACTGCCAATGGAACCATGGCAGCAAAAAATGGTATCGGGGGCTGTTATTATATTTATCACCTTTTTGCTTTATCGTAAAATTGACGGCATTGGCAAGATTGGCGTATTGTTATGGGCGGGGGTATTATTTACATTAGGATGGATTATTTGGGGTGGTATTGCACATGGGCATTTTTTTGAACCCCTGCAAACCCTTGCCAATGATGGAGCCTGGCAAAACCTGGCTTCGTTTGTTTTTGGACAGGCATGCGTAAAAACTATCTATAGCTACCTCGGCTATTATAATGTATGCCACTTGGGAGCAGAAATAAAAAATCCGGGCCAAAATATTCCACGCAGCATGTTTATTTCTATAGCGGGTATTGGCATTTTGTACCTGGCTATGAATATGAGTGTAGCCAGCGTAATACCCTGGCAGCAAATACAGCAATGGCAGCTGGCAGGTACCAACCAGTTTGTGGTAAGTACATTTATAGAAAAGCTGTATGGCTCCAAAGCAGCTACCATTGCCACAATAATGATACTATGGGTGGCACTGGCATCATTATTTGCAGTGATGCTTGGTTACTCAAGGGTACCATATGCTGCAGCAGCCGACGGCGCTTTTTTTAAAATATTTGCCCGGATGCATCCTCAAAAAAACTTTCCTTACATCTCATTGCTGGTGCTGGCTGCCCTGGCATTTGTGTTTAGTTTTTTATTTAAGATGAAACATGTAATTGATGGTATTTTGGCCATGCGTATACTATTGCAGTTTGTAGGGCAGGCAATAGGTGTTTTTTTACTTCGCCGCCGCCACGGTACTGCAACATTGCCCTACAAAATGCCAGCTTATCCGCTACCGGTAATTTTAGCTATTGCCATGTGGCTATTTATTTTTTATGCTACAGGTAGCCAGGTTATACTTTCTTTTGTGGCTGTATTTTGCAGCGGCTTGCTGGTTTACCTGGTGCAGGCAAAACTTCAACAAAACTGGCCGTTTCACCATTAACTGTCAACAGCATTTGTATACATTTTTTTTAACCAATAATTCACCCGTTTTAACACATTACACAATTTTTGGTAACCTTGCCCGTTAATAGATGTTAAACAGGTAAATACTTGCATCACCGTACAAGTATGCCTGAATAAACCTTAACCGTAACCTGATAAATGCTAACGATTTAATTGCTGCCTTAAAACCCTTGTTTTATGTAGGTATGTAATGATGGGTAAGAAAAGAGAGCAACAACAGTTGTACAGCATTTAGCTTTGAAAAACTATAGCAATCGTATTGCCATAGCTAAAGTACCCTATTTATGAAAAGCTACAACTACAAAGGAGTGTTGAAGTACACCACGCTTGGCATTATGCTGGGTGTAATGATGGTAGTGAATGCCTGGCTACTCAACAGGCAACGTGGTTTTGATGGTCCCTGGTTTCACATTTTTGATTACTCCCCCGATTTTATTATTATTTCCCTGTCGCCCATTTTGCTGGGCCTGCTGTTTTGTTTTATTGGTATTCGATGGCAGCAGCTACTTGCTTTTAATGAGCATATCAAGCAAAATTTATCCGAAGAGCAAATACATAGCTTAAAAGCCGATCATCAATCAAAATTGCTGGCCAGTATTGTTGCCCAAATAAACGAGGCGGTGGTTATTAGCGATAAAAATGGTTGCATACAATGGGTAAACGAAGGGTTTACTTCTATTACCGGTTACTGCCTAAATGAGGTAGAAGGAAAAAGCCCAGACAATTTGTTTTTTGGCCCGCTCACAGATAAAAGCTTAGTAAAATCATTGGAAGAAGATTTATTTAAAGGCGAATCTGTGGTAGATGAGCTTATCCTGTATCGCAAAGACGGTAGTGCTTATTGGGCTATGGTAAGTATAAAACCCATCCATGACGAAACGGGTGATGTTACCAGCTATATTGCCATTAAGAGCGATGTTACTAACCGTAAAGAAAAAGAAGTAGCCATAGAATCTTTATACAAAGAAGTGGCCGATTATAAGTTTGCACTCGATCAATCTTCTATTGTTATCATTTTTGATTTTTCCGGAAAAATTCTTCACGTTAATAAAAAGTTTTGCGATATCAATGGCCTAGTACGTAAAGAAGAAGCCGAAAACAATTTTGCCAATATTAGCTTTGATATGTGGGAAGAGGAAGTACAGTTGGCCATTTGGGAAAAGCTGAACGAAGGAAAAATGTGGAAAGGGGAATTGATAAATAATTGCCGTAATGGAAAACGTTATTGGGCCGATACTACCATTGTGCCACTGCTTACAAACGAAAAAGGACAAAAGCAGTTTTTGGCTATTCAAAACGATATTACCGAACGAAAAGAACTAGAGCAGCAAATACTGGAAAGCAAAAACAAACTAGAGCAGGCAATGAAGATTGCAGCCTTTGGTGCATGGGAAGTTAAACTGCCTGGTAACGAACTATACCTGTCTAAAGAGCTAAGAGATATTTATCATTTACCACAGAACAGCGCTTATACCATCGAAGATATATTTAGCCATATTCATCCCGATGATATGCCTACTGTAAATGATTGTATTGCCATTGCTTCAACTGGTGTAAAAACCGAACTGGAGTATCGTTTTGTAATTAACGGGCACGATAGGTACATGACTTCCAACATCGCACCTTTACACAACGAACATGGGGAGCTAACCGGCTATTTTGGAACCGTAAAAGATATTACCGAAAGAAAATTAACCATACTGGCCCTTAAAAAAAGTGAAGAAGAAAAGGCCGCTGTATTAGACAATACACAAACCATTATTTGCCAACACGACCTGGATGGCGTAATCATAAATGTAAACCCAGCGGTAGAAAAATTAAGCGGCTTTAAAAAAGAAGAGCTGGTTGGTAAAAGCCTCGAAATGCTTATATCGCCAGAGTATCGGTTTCAGTTTAAATATTACCTCAGCGAAATTATAGAGAAAAAAGCCGCAAGCGGCTCACTACAAATCATCACAAAAGATGGAAAGAAAAAAGCATGGTTGTATCAAAATGCCCTGTACAGTGTAGATAGCAAGCCCTATATAATTGCCAGTGCAACAGATATTACCGATACTATTAAAGCAAAAAATGAAGTAGAAAGGCAACAACATTTTATAAGCCAGATAATAGACAATAGCCCCAATGTAATATTTGTAATGAATGAGCAAAAAGAAATAATACTTGCCAATAAAGTATTTAGGCAGTATTACAATTTTGGCGAAAGCGAAACACCGTTGGCATCCGATTTATGCAGGGGCGACAACGATATTTTCCTGGGTGATATAGAGTCGTTATTGGATCTTGATGATGGAGAAGTAATAAGGCTGGAAGGCTGTATGCAGCATGCCGGCGGCGATACGGTTAACTGGTTTAATATTATTAAAAAATGTTTCTTCGAAAAGAAAGGTAAAAAATATATACTGGGCTTTGGTATGGATATTACGGGTCGTTACCAGGTAGAAAGTGACTTGATTGCGGCTAACGAAATGGTAGAACGTTCGTTAAAAGTAAAAGACCAGTTTATCTCAAACATGAGCCACGAAATACGTACTCCGCTTAATGCAGTGATAGGCTTTAGTGATTTGCTGGTGGGTACCCCGCTAAATGAAGAGCAAAGTGGCTATGTAAAAATTGTGAAAGCAGCCGGGCGTAATTTGCTGGCTTTGATAAATAATATACTCGACATGTCAAAGCTAGAGTCTGGCAGGCTGGTACTGGAAAATCTTCCGATACAATTAGACCAGGTAGTAAGCGACGCTGTAAAATTGCTGGAGCCAAAGGCAAAAGACAAGGGTATACAACTACGCTGCAACCTTGCAGCCAATCTTCCGGCAAAAGTATTGGGCGATCAGCTAAGGATTTCGCAAATATGTTATAACCTTATAGGCAATGCCATTAAGTTTACAGATGTGGGTTTTGTAGAGATGAATTGTAAAATGGTAAATGGCCCAGATGATCAAAAGCAATACATATCATTTTCTGTAAGGGATACAGGTATTGGTGTGCCATTAGAAAAACAGGCTATCATATTTGAACGCTTTACACAAGCAACGCAAGATACAGAACGGCTTTATGGCGGTACAGGGCTTGGGTTAAATATTGCAAAAAGCATTGTAGACCTCCATGGTGGTACCCTCACGATGGAGAGTACCCCAAATAAAGGAACCATTTTTCATTTTATTTTACCCTTCAATAAATGTGAGGTAGAAGATGCCACTTTAAATAATACTGAGCTGCAAAACATACAGCAAGCCAAGCAGGCATGCATGCAACAGCTTAATATATTGTTGGCAGAAGATAATATGATAAATGCAATGCTTGCAAGGCAGGTGTTAGAAAAAGAAGGGCATAAAGTAACACATGTAATAAATGGTGCACTGGCTGTAGAAACGGTACAACAACGAAAATTTGATATTGTACTGATGGATATACAAATGCCTGTGCTAAACGGGTTGCAGGCTACCAAGGCAATAAGAGAGTTGAATTGTGAAGATGTTGATATACCCATTGTAGCCATGACAGCACACTCGCTGTATGGCGAAATGCAGAGCTGTTACAATGCAGGAATGAATGGATATGTATCCAAACCTTTTCAACCCGAAAATCTTTTTGCCGCTATTTACGAGGCAATCAGCAAACGAAAAGAAACCAATGCTGCGGCATCTTTATAGCAGCCCCTATTGAAATATTTTTTAAATGCCAATACCGTACTACTATGGAAAATACAATAGCAATCACCGTAAACTTAGATTACCTGCATAAAATATCTGCCGGTGATACCACTTTTGAAAAAATGGTGTTATTAGGTGCAGTAGATGATATTAGTGCTCAGGTACAAAATTTACAAAATGCCTGGCATGATAAAGATGCAGTATTAATTCGACGCATTGCCCACTCACTTAAATCAGTAGTAGCCATTGCAGGCCTCGATAATCTTGAGATGAACTGCAGAAGTTTGGAGCAACAGTTTATGGATGAAAATTTTAATGCACAAGCATTGGTGTATTTAGATGCTGTTGTGTATGAGTGGGGAGCCGCAAAGCCAGTGCTGGGCGATACCATTGTAGCATTGTATGGCGATTAGTGTAAATGTGCTACCCAGCTCAGCACTTATTAAAAAATTTGCTTCCGGGGGGGTGATTTTGCTGTGAAATATACGCCAAGTCTAAATGTATAAGCCTTGTGGCATTCTTTAAAACTATTTTGGAAAGATGTTATTTGCCGTTTCATTTTTACATAGCTACTGCTATGATGGTATTAAAGTTTAAGGCATAAAACTGTAACGCTAGGTTTAATGCCATACATTATTGGCTTTTTAGCGCATGCTGTAATTGATACATTGCCATGCAATATCATCTCCCATAACCTACACATCCTGGATGAATATTTGGGTTAACCAATTGGTTTAACTATTGCTGAACACAAGCCCCCTGATTGGTAAAGCAAGCAATAATTTTTGCAGTTAGGCTGGCTATTGTAATATTAAAACTTGTTTTTCCACATCATACTTTCTACCGGGCGGTTTATTTGGCCGCTATACTTTGCATTTTTCTTTTGATTGTAGCTGATTTCAATTTCGCCCTCTACCGGAAAATATATTAACTGCCCAATGGGCATGCCACTATATACCCTTACTGGCTGCTTAACAGATATTTCAAGCGTCCAGTTGCCACAAAAACCTACATCGCCTTTGCCGGCAGTAGCATGTATATCAATACCCAGCCTGCCTGTAGATGATTTGCCTTCTAAAAATGGTACGTGGCTATGTGTTTCGGTATACTCCAATGTAACACCCAGGTAAAATGTATGTGGCATAAGTACAATGCCATCAGCAGGTATTTCAAAATGATGTATCTCGTTGTGTTTTTTTGCATCCAGCTCCTCATTTTTATAGGTAGCCAGGTATTTGCCCAGGTGTACATCGTAGCTGTTGCTGCCTAAACATTCTCTGTCAAATGGCTCAATTTTTATTGTTCCTTTTGCTATTTCATCCAATATTCTCTTGTCACTTAATATCATGTTATTGTTTTAATTTACCTTGTAAAACTAACTAGCAGCTTTGTTTTGTGGCTGCTTATAAAGCAGGTTGCTAATTTGCTTATTTAATTTTAATAATGATACGGTAAGGTTGAGAATATGCCCTTGGTTTATCAACAAAATATTAACCCTCACACAAAGCTTGCGGTATGGCATATTGCAGAGCCAGAATCATTTTTTGTAAAATCAGTATCCGTTCAACGCAATATTACTCATCCGCATAAAAGGCTACAACATTTAGCAGGCAGGTATTTGTTAAAAGAATTGTATCCAGATTTTCCCTACGAGTTAATCAAGATTGCAGATACCCGTAAACCTTTTTTAGAAAATGAAGCTTATCATTTTAGTATCAGCCACTGTGGCGATTATGCAGCGGTAATGGTAAGTACACTTTACCGGGTAGGGGTAGATGTAGAGCGAATAAATAGCAAGGTGCAAAAAGTGCAGCATAAGTATTTATCGGCTGCAGAAATGCAGGTGTTGTTGCCTAACACAATTGCCAGCGAGGCATTGTTAAACCGACAGCTTACCCTGGCATGGAGTATTAAAGAGGCTTTGTTTAAATGGTATGGCGATGGTGAAATGGATTTTATAGAACACCTGCATATTGATACATTATTTACCGATGCTGATGAGGGCAGGGCGCAGTGCCGCATCAGCAAAAATGATGGCTATCATTTAACGGTGCATTGGCTATTGTTTAATAATAATTGTATTTCGTGGGTGGTAAGTTAAAACCGATAAGAAGGTGCCGTATTAATTTATAGATGGCAGTAATAAAAAACCTGGTTATTTAATGTTCTATCTCTTCAGGGCTGGTGCCATCCAATAAAGGAATATCGCCTACAGAGGCTCCGGCTATGCCTTTTACCGAGCCATACATGCCGCTGGTGCTAAGCAATACTTTTTCTAACTGCTTCTCTCGTTCTTTCCAAATTTTTTCCATTTGCAGTCGCTCCCGGCCAATGCTATTTTTTATAGACATAAACCCCTCTACAATGGCTTCCATCTGCCCCCTAAACTCGTTGCCGGTTAAAAAATCATACAGCATTTGCATTTTATCGCCTTTGTTTTCCTGACTTTTTTGCGCCTCGTATAATTGTATCAATCCATTACGCAGTAAATAAGCTACGCTGTTTACTTCAGTAAAACTGCAAATCCACACCCCCTCTTTTTCTCCAAATTTATCCATGTCTTTAGGAAAAGCCTGGGTAACCAATATGGCTACATCGGCGGCCCGGTTACGCTTATCCGCTTTTAATTTATCAATCCAGTTATTACTCCATGTTTTGGTACGCTTGCTTTCATAAATTATTTTACCACATTCTTTGCCGCTATTGTTGCGTACAATTTGTATACAATCGGCGCCCTCTACTCCTTTACCTACTTCTTCCACTACATCAAACGGAAAATTTTCTTTTAATATTTCTTCCAGCAACAACTCCTGCACTTCTCCCTGCCTTTGCATAGAGCCTTGTTCAGCCCTGCGTTTCATTTCGTCGGCCAGTTTTTTTTGCTCTTCCAGCTGCACCTGCATTTCTTTTAATTTTAGCAGGTACTCATTTTCTTTTACTTGAATTTTGGCTGCTTCCTGGATTCTTATTTTTTCGGATAGTATTTCTCTTTCTTGCTGCAACTGTTTTTGCAGTGTTATTTCCATCTCCGCTTCCTTGTTTTTTAACTGTTGTTCTTTTTGCAAAAATTCCAGTTCTTTTTTCCGGGCTTCCTTTAGCTTTTCTTCATTGTCTTTATTGTTATTTTCAAGCAGGCGTACTTTGTTTTCGTAATCGGCAGCAATGGTTTTACTAAGCTGTTGTTGCAGGTCGGTTTCCATTTTTATTTTTTCCTGCTGCAGTTTTTGTGCAAAGGTTTCGTTGGCATTTTTTCGGGCTTCATCAAATTTTTGCTGTGCATCCTGCAATTGTTTTTTTTCAGCATCTATTTTATTTAACGACTCCTGCAGCTGCTGCTGGTATTGTTGCTGAAATTTTTTTTCTATATCCGCTGCCAATACGTTTTCTACATCAAACTCATGGCCGCATTTGGGGCACCTGATATTATTTGCCATTACCTTTTTTTTACAAGATAAGAAGAAGCTGTATAAAAATTAAAAGCCCTCCCGATGGGGAGGGCTTTTATATAAAAGAATCCTGTTATTCTACTTTGGTTACTTTTAAAACGTTGGTGGGTAAGTGTAAATTAATAGGTGTGCTACCCGTATTTACTACCACGTTGCCGGGTTGTAAAAAGCCCCTTTCTTTTAATATATCTATCTGATCAAAAAAGATATCGTCAAGGCTTTCTTCTTCACCATAATAAAAGGCCCTTACGCCCCAACTTAAGCTAAGCTGGTTAATGAGGCTTTTTTCTTTACTAAAAATAAAGAGGGGCACTTTAGGGCGATAGCTGCTAAGCATAAATGCGGTGTAGCCACTTTGCGTCATCCCTACCAAAGCGTCTGCCTCTACATCATGTGCCAATTTGCAGGCGCTGTAGCAAAGGGCATCACTCAAAATAGAGGGCGAGTGGGGCTGTGGTGTAAGTATATCATCCCGATCGTAATCGTAGGCGTTGCGTTCTACCTCTAATATAATTTTACTCATGGTTTCTACCACAAGTACAGGGTAGGCTCCCATGGCAGTTTCGCCACTCAGCATTACAGCATCTGCACCTTCCAGCACGGCATTGGCCACATCTGTTACTTCGCTGCGGTTAGGTTTAGTACGCTCCATCATGCTCTCCATCATTTGCGTAGCCACAATTACAGGCTTGGCACGGTGCATACATTTTTTGATAATTTCTTTTTGAATAAGCGGTACTTTTTGTATAGGCACTTCTACACCCAGGTCGCCACGGGCAATCATCACGCCATCACTTTGTACTATTATATCCCGTATGTTTTTTAAAGCTTCGGGCATCTCAATTTTTGAGATCACTTTGGCTTTGCTGTTTTTTTCTTTTACCCGCCTTTTCAATTCAATTACATCATCTGCATGCCTTACAAAGGATAAGGCTACCCAATCCAGGTCTTGTTCTAAAATAAAATCCAGGTCGATGATATCTTTCTCGGTAAGGGAGGGCATGGTTAGGGCTGAGTCGGGCAGGTTTACCCCTTTTTTAGGAAGCAGCGTACCACCCAGCGTAACGCTAATTTTTACTTCTTTATCATTTAGTATTTCTTTTACCTGCACTTCCATTTTACCATCATCTAAAAAAATACGTTCGCCTACTTTTACATCCATAGCCAGGCGGGCATAGGATACGTATACTTTTTCGGGGGTACCCACTATTTTTTCGGTAGTAAAAATTAACTCCTGTCCTTCTTTTAATTCTATTTTTCCACCTTCTATATCGCCCACTCTTAATTTGGGGCCTTGGAGGTCGCCGAGGATGGCAATATTGTAGGGTTCTTTTTTATTGATTTCCCTGATAAATTCAATAATTTTTGCTTTGTCTTCATGAGCGCCATGAGAAAAGTTTAGCCTGAAAACGTTTACGCCTGCCTTTACGAGTTCCAACAGTTTTTCGTAAGTAGATGATGCCGGCCCAACTGTAGCAACAATTTTTGTTCTTTTGATGGAGTGCTGAATGCCTGCTTCTTTATCCATGTCTTTGTGCAGGTATTTGCCCAGGTTTTTGCTCATAAATTTTAGGTGCTAAGGTTTGTCCACGATAAACCCGTTATTTTTCTGGAATATTGTTGGCAGTAGTGCGTACGTGGGTTACACTACTGTTTTGCATATAAATATAACCGTAAAAAAGCTTGCAAGCAATGATGTGTTAGCTGGCCAGTATTTTTACAATTTTTATCCATTCTTCGCTAATGCGCTGTTTCTTTTTTACAGCTTCGTTTAATGGGGTGTAGTGCATGCGGTTGTTAACAATGCCTACAAATACATTAAACTTACCATCTTTAAGGCACTCCACAGCAGAGTAGCCCATACGGCTTGCTATCAGCCTGTCAAAACAACTTGGTGCGCCACCTCTTTGTATATGGCCAAGTATACATACCCGGGCATCCACTTGTGGCAGCCTTTCTTTTATTATTTTGGCCACCTCGTTACCACCTCCAAATTCGTCGCCCTCGGCCACTACTATCAGGTTTACCAGTTTTTTTCTTCTTTCTTTTTCTGCCAGCTGCCTTATTACTTCTTCAATATCTGTTTTCTTTTCGGGTATTAAAATGTTTTCGGCTCCGGTGGCAATACCACTATGCAGGGCAATATAACCGGCATCCCTGCCCATTACTTCTATTACAAAAAGCCGGTCGTGTGCATCGGCAGTATCCCTAATTTTATCAATAGCTTCTACAGCAGTATTAACGGCAGTATCAAAGCCAATGGTAAAGTCGGTGCCGGCAATATCCTTATCAATGGTACCGGGCAGGCCAATACATGGTATATCGTACTCGTTACTAAAAATTTGGGCACCTCTAAAACTACCATCGCCACCCACAATTACCAATCCGTCTATACCGTGTTGTTTAAGATTATCGTAGGCTTTTTTTCTACCCTCGGGGGTAAAAAATTCTTTACAGCGGGATGTTTTTAAAATTGTGCCACCTCTTTGTATAATATTAGCCACACTGCGGCTTTCCATTTTAAATATATCATTTTCTACCATGCCGGTATAGCCACGCATGATGCCAAACACCTCTAGCCCGTAATATAAGCCCGACCGCACAACGGCTCTTACAGCCGCATTCATGCCGGGAGAGTCGCCACCCGAAGTCAAAACCCCAATCTTGGTTACCTTTTTTTTCATATCTAATAAAAAATAATAAAACTTAAATTTCGTTTAAAATTAAGGTTGATTCAATACGATTATTGCAATATTGCCTTGTGCCAAAAGTACATATTTAAAATTAATAAGATAAATATTCAATTTTATGATATGTTGAAATGACAGTTTATTGAGTGTTTTTTATATAAGTTTCTTCCATTTTTTTAAAAATTTCATCTTTTAACGCCTTTGCTTGTATGTTTTTTGATGAAACTGGGGGTAAAAAAATCATTTTTAGCTTAACGGGGTACAAAAAGAATTTTTTATCAATAGGCATTGCCCGGCGAGTGCCGCACAAAACGCAAGGAATGATATCTTTTTTGGCCTCCACCGCCAGTTTAAAAGCACCATCATAAAACGGCTTTAGGGGCTGGTTGCTGCGGTTGCGGGTGCCTTCGGGATATAAGCACATATGCATGCCTTGCTTTAGTACTTTTATCATTTCCTCGTAGCTTTTTCTTCTGCTGGCCTCACTTTTTCGGTTTACCAATACCGAACCACGGCTGTAAAATAAACCAAACAATGGCACTTTTGCAAAAGATGCTTTAGCGATGGTTTTATTGGCCCCGGGCACATATGGGGCAGACAACGGTACATCCAGTAATGCATTGTGGTTAAATACCACTACATAGTTTTCGCCCTCTTTAAATTGATCCTTGCCGATAATGGATACCGGGCAACCAACAAGCCTTAGCCATATATTCATCCAGTAGCGGGATACTCCAATAAAAAAGGCCTGGCCTTTTAGCCCGGGGATGAGATAAGAGCACATTGAGGGGATAAAAAAAATAAGGAAAGTAGCAACAAAACTAACCAACCCCCACATTGCCCACACCCGGCCAAATATATTTGTTAGCAAACTATTGTTTGCTGGCGATGTGGTATTGGTAGCTGTATTATTCATTAAGTTTAGGTTATGCGGTTAGCAGTTTCCAGTCGATGGGGTCTGCGCCATGGCTGGTAAGGTACTGGTTGGTTTTAGAAAAATGCCTGCATCCAAAAAAGCCTTTATCGGCACTAAATGGCGATGGGTGAGCCGCTTTTAATACACAGTGTTTTGTTTCGTCTATCAGCGGCTGTTTTTCCTGTGCAAATTTACCCCACAATAAAAATACCACTGCCTCTTTTTTATCTGAGATTGCCCTTATTACGGCATCGGTAAAAGTCATCCAACCAATTTTTGAATGACTGGCTGGCTCATTAGCCCTTACAGTGAGGGCTGCATTTAGCAGCAGTACACCCTGCCTTGCCCAGTTAGTAAGGTTTCCGTGGCCGGCGGGTATAGGGATGCCTATATCGCTTTGTATTTCTTTGTAAATATTTACCAGGGAGGGTGGTGGTTTTATGCCATCGGGTACAGAAAAACTAAGCCCATGTGCCTGGCCGGGGTTATGATAAGGGTCTTGCCCCAATATCACTACTTTAACCTGGTTAAAGGGCGTTTGCCAAAAGGCATTAAAAATTAACTGCCCGGGGGGATAAATCGTTTTTGCTGCTGCCCTTTCTACTTTAAGATGGGTTACGGTTTCAAGGAAATAAGGTTGTGTAAACTCATTTTTGAGTATTTCTTTCCAAGATTCTTCAATTTTTACATCCATACCGGTAAGTAGAGGGATAAAAGTACAACACGAACGCTTGTTAACGAATGATACCAACAGTTTTTTTTGCCGGTGCTTAAAAAACCGCTCAACTACATTGGTGAACAGGATGTTGATAAATAGTTCATTTTCTAATATTTGGTAGGAAATAAAATGACAAAAACGTCGTTATTTCTCTATCCAAATATCAGAAAACCATGACACTTTGTAGAAGAAATAGCCATAGGTCAGCTTTTGTGCTGGCCAGTCTTGTTTCTAAAACAGCCGATTTTAATAGCAGCAGCTCGTTACAAAAATTACGGGAGTTCACCCGCTGCAGGGTATTTTTTATGTCAATAGCACTGTACGCTGTGCTAAGTTTTTTTTCAAATAGCCAGCAGGCGATGGCACAGTGTACCAATACCACCCTTTTTCCTGCAACAGCGGTTAATGCAGGTACCGGTGCTTTGGTAACTATTTCAAATGCCTCCAAAGAGCAACATTATTCTAGAATAAATAATATCGTTAATGGGGCTACCTACCAATTTACCATTAGCCAGCCCAATAGCTGGATAACTGTTCGGTCTGGAAGCTCTTCTGGCACAGTACTGGCATTTGGACAAACACCGGTTTCGGTAACCGTTACTTCAACAAGCGACTTGTATGTGCACTGGAATAGCAATAATAGCTGTGGCACAAATAACGGTAACAGAACCACCACTGTGCAAAGAATGACCCCTACAATAACTTCACTAGGAACCACTGGTGGATGTGTAGGAAGTACCATTACCATTAATGGAACCAATTTATCTTCTGCTAGTTCAGTTACCATTGGTGGTACCGCAGTATCATCCATACTAACCAATACTGCCACACAAATTACAGCCACCGTGGCCAGCGGTACCACCGGTACCGTAGCCGTAACAACAGCAGGCGGCACTGCTACCAGCAGCTCAACTTTTACTGTGTATAATCTGCCACAAAGCAGCAATTTTACAGGCAATACTATTTGCAATGGTAATACTGGGCAATTAACACTTACCACGAGTAGTGGCACTGGCCCATTTACGGTTGTATATAACGATGGTACTGCAAACAGAACTGCATCTGCTGTAAGCTCAGGTACAGCTTTTAATGTATTTACTAATCCCAACAGTACAACCAACTATAGCCTGGTAAGTATTACCAGTGCCGATGGGTGTGTACGCAACAGCAGTTTTACAGATGCCAGCGCTACCATTACGGTAAACCCCATCCCCCAAAATAAAACATTAACAGCCGCCTCCAGTATAATCTGCCCGGGCACCTCTACTACTATAGAAGTAGCAAGCAGCCAAACGGGTGTAACGTATCAATTAAGAAATAATAGTGATAACAGCAATGTAGGGGCAGCAGTAGCAGGTACAGGTGCTAACATTAATTTAAGTACGGGCACACTATCAGCCACAACAACATTTAACGTATATGCTACAATTACGGCCACCGGATGTAGCAGGCAGGTAGGCACCCTTGTTACAATTACAATGGATAATGTAGCGCCAGTAATTACCTGCCCGGCAAATCAATCGATTAATCTTGGGTCTGCCTGTACGGCAGTAATGCCCGATTACCGTTCGCTGGCTGTAGTATCAGATAATTGTACGGCAAGCGGCTCAATCACCATTACTCAATCTCCTGCAGCAGGTACTGTAATTAGTGCAACCGGTACACAGGTGGTAACGCTTACCGCTACGGATGCCAATGGCAACAGCAGTAACTGTGTATTTAATTTAACCAAACAAGATGTAACAGCACCTGTAATTGCCTGCCCATCTAATATTACTGTTAATGCAGCAGCCGGCGCTTGTGGAGCTACCGTTACTTATTCAATATCGGCTACCGACAATTGTTCGGGGCCAACCAACTGTGCACCCTCTTCTATTACAGGTTATACTTTAATAGGTACATTAAATGGGCATACTTATTTCCGCTCTACTGCGTCTACAAATTGGGCTACTGCTAATAGTAATGCCATCGCATTAGGGGCACATTTGCTAACCATAACCAGCGCAACAGAAAATGTATATTTTGCCGGGCTTGGCCAGCATTGGGCTGGTATGACAGACCAAACCACCGAAGGTACCTGGGAGTGGATAAATGGCGAAACATCAAGCTATACCAATTGGAATGCTGGTGAACCCAATAATAATGGTGGTAACGAAGACCATATGATGATAAATTGGGCTGGTACCAATGCCTGGAATGATTATAACGGAACAAGTACCCTGCCTTATATTATTGAATTTGATTGTGATGATATTACCATGACGCTTACCAGCGGATATGCCAGCGGAAGCGAATTTCCGGTGGGTACCACTACGGTAAGTTATACAGCTACCGATTTGGATGGCAACAGCTCTAACTGCTCATTTACCGTAACGGTTAATGATATTACAGCGCCCGTTATTAGCTGTCCGGCTAATATAAATGTAACAACAGCGGCTGGCGCATGTACAGCCGTGGTAAATTATACCACGCCTACTGTTACCGATAATTGCGGAGGGTGCAGCAGCATACCGGCTATTAGTGGCTACACTTCATTGGGTATTTATAACGGCAGTATATATTATATATCTAACTCCACCGCCAATGGCCCGGCAGCCTTTACTGCCGCAGCGGCCGTAGGAGCGCAAGTGGCTACTATGAACAGTGCTACCGAAAATACCTTTGTAAGAAATGCTGCCAATGCCGCTGGATATTCGGCCGTTAGTTACTTGATTGGCTTAACAGATGCAGTAACAGAAGGTACTTTTTTAGGTGGATCTGGCGAAACAGCTACCTATTTTAATTGGTATAGCGGCGAGCCTAATAATAGTGGCAACGAAGATTATGTGCAGGTATACAATACCGGTTATTGGAATGATGTGTCATCGGGGTTTGCATCCAACTATATTATTAAAGTGGCTTGTATTACTCCATCCCGTACTGCTGGCCTAGCCAGTGGCAGTAGTTTCCCGGTGGGCACCACTACAATCTCTTATGTGGCCACAGATGCTTCTGGCAATAGTGCTAATTGTTCGTTTACCGTTACCGTTGCAATGAATGCTGCATCCACCGGTAAAACAGTAACGGCGGCCAGCGGCACAATATGCTCAGGAAGCAGCACAAATATTAATGTTGCTGCATCCGAAACAACCATTAGTTACCAACTGCGTAACAATGCCACCAATGCTAATATAGGTAGCCCTGTAACGGGCACGGGCGGTACTATCAGTTTGCCAACCGGTGCACTTACAGCTACCACTACTTTTAATATACTAGCCACTAACACCAGTACCGGCTGTACCTTTCAGCTTACCAATACCGCTACTGTTACCGTAAATGCAAGGCCTGTGGTAAGCATTACCGGTAGCAGTGCTATCTGTGCAGGTGCCACTACTACTTTGTCTCCTGCTACGGGTGGTACCTGGGCAAGCAGCGATAACACGGTAGCTACAGTAACCAATGCAGGTGTGGTTACAGGAGTGTCGGCAGGTTCGGCCACTTTTACCTTTACGCAAACCTCTACCGGCTGTGCCAACACAACGGCGGCGGTTACCATCAATGCATTACCTGCCGATAAAACAGTAACAGCTGTGTCAGGCACAGTTTGCCCGGCTTCCTCTACCTCTATAGAAGTGGCTAGTTCGCAAACTGGGGTTAACTACCAGTTACGGAATAATGCCACAAATGCCACTATTGGCAGCCCGGTGGCAGGTACAGGCGGTACCATTAGTTTAGCTACCGGTGCACTTTCTGCCACTACCTCTTTTAATATTTTAGCCACCAATGCATCAACAAGTTGCAGCCGCCAATTAACTACTGTTGTAACAGTAACGGTTGACAATGTGCCCCCGGTAATCACCTGCCCGGCCAATCAAACCATAAACCTTGGTGCATCCTGCACCGCTACTATGCCCGATTACAGGTTACTGGCTACAGTTTCTGATAACTGTACCGCTACAGGAGCCATTGTAATTACACAATCGCCGGCAGTGGGTGCTACTTTAAGTAATGCCGGCGTAGAAGTGGTAACTATTACTGCCACCGATGCAAATGGTAACAGCAGCAACTGTACGTTTAATTTAACAAAGCAAGATGTAACTGCACCTGTTATTAGCTGCCCGGCTGATATAACAGTAAATACCACTACGGGCCTTTGCGGTGCAGTGGTTACCTATACAGTTTCGGCTACAGACAATTGCTCTGGCAGCACACTTTGTGCACCATCGTCTATCCCTGGTTATACATTGGTAGGTACTTATAACGGGCATACCTATTTCCGGTCTACCACCAATGCCAACTGGGCTACTGCCAACTCCAATGCCAGTGCTTTAGGTGCACACTTACTAACAGTAAGCAGTAGTGGTGAAAATGCTTTATTTGCCGGCCTTGGCCAACATTGGACAGGCTTTACTGATCAAACAACTGAAGGCACCTGGGCATGGATTAATGGGGAAGCTGTGGTATACACCAGCTGGTCAAGCGGAGAGCCTAATAATAGTGGTGGTAATGAAGATTATATGGCACTTAACTGGAGTGGCACCAATTGGAACGACCTCAACGGTGCAAACTCTTTACCTTATGTAATAGAATTTGATTGTGAAAATATATCAATGACACTTAACAGCGGCTATGCCAGCGGAAGCACATTTCCGGTTGGTACTACCGTGGTTAGTTATACCGCTACAGATGAAGAGGGTAATAGTTCCAACTGCTCGTTTAATGTTACGGTAAATGATGCAACGGCACCTGCAATAGCCTGCCCTGCAAATATTAGTGTAACTACAGCCGCCAGCACTTGCACAGCTACCGTTACCTATGCTACACCAGTTGCTACAGATAATTGTGGTACATGTACCAGCGCTCCAGCTATTAGTGGTTTTACTTCATTGGGTGTATACAATGGTGCAGCTTATTATATATCTAGCAGCGGTACTACAGCACCGGCCGCTATTACGGCTGCTGCTGCCTACCGTGGACAAGTGGCTACTATTACAAGCGCTGCCGAAAATACATTTGTAAGAAATGCAGCTAATTCAGCAGGTTTTACCGGCTCGTATATTATTGGTATTAACGATGCTGGCACCGAAGGTGTATTTACAGGTGGCTCAGGCGAATTGATTAGTTATACCAACTGGAGTAGTGGTGAGCCTAATAACAGTGGCGGTAACGAAGATTATGTGCAGGTAACCAATACCGGTGTTTGGAATGATGTTGGCTCAACTTACAGCAGCAACTATATTCTTAAAGTGGGATGTGTTACACCTGTAAGAACGGCAGGGTTGGCCAGTGGCAGCGCTTTCCCAATTGGTGTATCTACAATATCATATACCGCTACGGATGCAGCAGGTAATACATCTAATTGTTCCTTTACAATTACAGTATCTATGAATGCCACATCTATTGGTAAAACGGTTACAGCAGCCAGCAGCACAATTTGTGCAGGCAGCAGTACCAATATTAATATCGCATCATCCGAAAGTGGTATCAGTTATCAATTGCGTAATAATGCCACCAATGCTGCCATAGGCAGCCCCGTAACAGGTAATGGCGGTACTATTAGTTTGCCTACAGGCACTCTTACTACCACCACCACTTTTAATATACTGGCTACCAACTCCGGTAATGGTTGTAGTTACCAATTAACCAATACCAGAACGGTAACTGTTAATGCCCTGCCTGTGGTAAGCATTACCGGTAGTGCTACTATTTGTGTGGCCTCTACCACCAGTTTATCGCCTACCAGTGGTGGTACCTGGGCCAGCAGTAATAATGCCTTTGCCACTGTAACCAATGCCGGTGTTGTAACTGGTGTGGGTGCAGGCTCTGTAACATTTACCTTTACACAAACCAGCACTGGTTGCAGCAGCACTACCAGTGCAGTAACTGTAAATGCACAGCCTGGTAACAGAACAGTTAGTGCCAGCAGTACTACTGTTTGTGCCGGCACTGCTGTAAATATACAAGTGGCCACTTCTCAATCTGGCATCAGTTATCAACTGCGTAATAATAGTACCAATGCCAATATAGGCAGTGCTGTGGCTGGTACCGGAGGCACCATTAATCTGTCAACAGGTGTTTTATCAAGTACTACTACCTTTAATGTGCTGGCCACTAATGGCAGTACGGGTTGTACTTTACAAATGTCAGTTACCCCAACAGTAACGGTTAACCCAACGGGCCAGTGGATAGGTGGCACCACCGGTAACTGGAATGTATCTGGTAACTGGTGTGGTGGCATACCTGGCACATCTACCAATGTAATTATTCCAGCGGGGGTAACGGTAAATATCCAGTCGGCCAATGCTACCGCCAATTCGGTAACCATTAATGGCACCGGCAGCCTGGTAATGACGGGGGCTTACAACCTGTCTATCACAGCTGGCGGTACCTTTACCAACAATGGTACATTTAATGCAAGCGCCAGTACCGGTACGGTGGCCTTCCTGGGCAGCGGTACTGTGAGTGGTACTACCACTTTTAATAATGTGGATACATATGGCGCTCTTAATTTTGGTACGGCCAGTACCATTGGCGGCACCTTTACAATACAAACAGGCGGTAGCGTAACTGCTAATTCACCTACCTATACTTGTCCTTCTGCTACTTTAAAATACAATACCGGCAGCACCTTTATAAGAGGGTTGGAGTGGACAACAAATGCATCTGGTGCAGGCTATCCTGCCAATGTGGTAATCGATAACAATACCGAAATAAACTTTCCGGTTAGCGGGCAAGGTTATGTTTGTAATGATTTGCAAATACAAAACGGGTCGGCTTTAAAACAAGATTATTCTGGCGGTAGTGCGGTACTAAGGGTAGGTAGAAATATTACCATTAATGGCACACTCTCTTTAGGTGGCAGTGATGGTGGAGATATTTATGTGGGTGGCAGCTGGACAAGAAGCACCAGCGGCGTATTTAACCACAACGATCGCAAAGTAACATTTGATGGTCCTGCCAACTTTAGTGGTAATGGCACAGCCATGTCAACCATTACAGCGCCGGCATCTGCCGCTAAAAATAACGAGGGTGGTTTTGGTGGTGAAAATTTTGCTCATCTATGGATTAACAAATCGGGCACAGCAGATTCTGTGGTACTACAATCCAACATCACCGTTAACAGAGAGCTTGGCCTAACGAGGGGTACATTTAGCCTGGGTAATAATGATGTTACCATTGTGTCAAATGATACCCGTACGGCTGATGTGGCACCTATTACCAATACTGCCAATGTAAGTATACGCTATGCAGGCACAGGCAAATTTGTAGTGCAGCGTTTTATACATAATCCAACTGGTACCCGTTCGTGGAGGTTGCTTACAGCGCCGTTACAAAGCGCTACTGCGCCTAGCATCAACGAGGCTTACCAGGAGTCGGTGGTTAATCCTGATAAAACAAACCCCAATGGCAGTGGTGGTATTTACAATCCATGGCCAGGATATGGCACTCATATTTCAGGGCCAGGTGGTACATATAATTTTGCCAATGGTTTTGATCATGGTAGTAATTTAGCCTCTATGTTATTGGCCAATGCTGGGGTAACTACATGGAGTAGCCCAGCATCTACCAAGTCAGTAAAAGTAACCGATCAGCCAGGTTGGATGATGTTTATAAGGGGCGATCGTGGTTTTGTAATTGGAGGCCCTTACGAGCCATCACAAAATACCACGCTGGAGCCTAAGGGGCGTATTAATACCGGCAATGTTTCGGTGGCCGTATCGGCAGGTAAACAAGTAGTGGGTAATCCATATGCCAGTGCTATTAGTTTGCTGGATGTGGATGTGGCTGGCACAGCAGGCAAAAATGCAACCTATTATATGTGGGATCCTAAAATGTATACCTCCTATTCACAGCCGGGCAAGTGGGTAACGTTTACTGGTGTAGGTACTTCGTTTGTACAAACCAGCAGCCAAAGCGCCTATACATCCGATGGTAAAATAGAGTCGGGTATGGCCTTTGTAATGGATGTGCCAGCAGCCGGTAATATCGTATTTCATGAGTCGGATAAACTGCCTTTAAACAGTAGCCTGGAAGGTAATACCAGTGGCGCCATGATGAGGCCGGTAGAGCGGCTTACCATACCTATGTTGCGTACCGATTTATTTGTAAATAATGGCAACCGCTATACATTAACCGATGCTGTACTTAATATTTTTGATGCATCATTTGATAATGCAGTTTCGGCAGAAGATGCTAAAAAGTTCATCAACTTTAATACAAAAGAAAGCTTTAGTATTAACAGGGATAATAACAAACTGGCTATTGAAAAGCGCAGGGATATAGCTGCAGCGGATACAATCTTTTTTGCAATGGCTAAAATGAATGAGCTGCCTTACCAGATAAGATTTACAGCTACCGATTTTGCTCCGGGCATGCAAGCATGGCTTGAAGATAGTTATGCTAATATTAAGCAGCCAGTAAGCACTGATGGTGCTACTCTGTATAACTTTAACATTACAGCCGATTCTCTTTCTAAAGTTGCGGATAGATTTAAGGTAGTATTTAAGCAAAACTGGGTGGTATTGCCTGTGAGCTTTACAAATGTAAAAGCATGGATGCAGGATAAACAGATAGCTGTGTCGTGGTCGGTAAGCAGCGAAATAAATGTTAAGCAATATGAGGTAGAAAGATCATCTACGGGTAACAGTTTTTCAACAATTGCCAGTACAGTGGCCACGGGCAGCAGTATTTATCAAATAGCTGATGCTGCTCCGTTAAATGGGTTTAATTATTACCGCATACGCAGTATCGATAAAGATGGCAAAGTACACTATAGCAGCATCGTTAAAGTAAATATGCAAGCCGATGCACCAAGTGTTCAGTTATATACCAACCCGGTAACAGATGGTATAATAAAACTACAGGCTACCAACTTGCCGCAGGGTATCTATAAAGTAAGATTATTAAATGCAACCGGCCAGTTAACAGCGCAATTGCAATTAAATCATGCAGGCGGCAGCGTGGTGCAATCATTGCCAATAAAACAGCTGCCGGCAAAAGGCGTGTATACAGTAGAGATTAGTAAAAGCGGATTTGAAACTACCAGCCTGCAATTAATCATTAAATAATAAAACCCTCTAAAACCCTCTAAAACCATCGTACACAGGCTGCCCTCACCGGCAGCCTTTTTTGTAAAAAATAAACCCCGCCAAAAGGCAGGGTCGGAGTATATAAAGCCAAAACAACTTATTGATAGCGGCCGTACTTTTTGGTATTAAACCAAAACTCTTTTAAAGTAAAGCCTATAACATATTGGGTAAACTGCTCTTTTATCTGCCCTTTTTTTGTACTGCCCTTTACACCCAACTCGATGCCGCTGTATATACTGATAAGCCCCGACAGATTTTTGCCAAAACCTGCACTGAGGGCATAAGTGAGTATATCATTACCTTGTATACTGATATAATTTTTTTCGGCATTGGCACCGCCTTGCAGGTGCCAGTTTTCTACCCAATAATTGCCAATTTTTTTCCGGTTGATATATTCAGCGCCTATCGATAGCCTGCCAGCCGTAGTAGTGTACGAGCCCGGATACGATACCTTTTGTTTTTTCCAGTTGCTAATCATTGCATCTGCACTAATGGTAAAATCGTTATTTAATACCAGCGCATAACCTGCCGTTACCGATAGTGGCAGTTTAAAATCTTTTTTAGTTTCATTTACCTGTTTTACATCTGTGCCGTTACTCAGGTAGGCTATTGCGGTGCTTCTTTTTACAGTAGTAGCATTGCTAACGGTAAGTCCTAGCCGGTGTTGTACTTGTTTAGAGGTGTTTACCAGGTATTGTAGCCCACCCTGGAACTGAAAGGCGCTCATAATATCGTATTGCTGTTTTACCAATGATATGGACAAGTCAGATCCATAATAAGATGTTTGTATATTGGCGCTCCCAAAATAATAGGATGAGGTAAGGCCAGCACTAAGGTTTTTATTCAACTTACGGGCATAGCTAAAATACACTTGGTTTAGCCCGCCACTACCATCTACCGCTTTGGCCAGTGCACTGCTGTTGCTGTACATTGTATTGGTTTCTGCAAGTAAATAGTTGATGCTGCTAAAAGGTTTTAATCCTACAGAAAAAGCCCATTTTTTATTGGGTTTAAATGCCAGTGAAATTCTGCGTATGCTCAAATCTTTGGTGGTAGGGGTTAAGCTGTCTGCACCAGGGTATTTAAAGCGGGCGCTTTTACCCCTGTTAACAAGGTCAAAGCTCATCATCCGTTCGTTTAAGCCCATCAGCGAGGCTGGGTTGGCTGCATTGATATAATAAGGGTTGCTTAAAGCCACATTGGCGCTACCCATTCCATACCATCTTCCAAAATCTTTTGTTTCGATATCACCAATGCCAAGTATGGAATAGGGTGATGTGGTATTTTGTGATTGACAGTACAGGGATAGCAACAATGCAGCTCCTGTAACAATTACTTTAGTTAAATCCATATTTTTTATAAGCCTAGTACGTACAATTTTAATTTGATAGCGTTTGTTTTGGCTGTACTGTTATTAATTAGCAGCCGCTGATCTGTTTGCCAGGCATTACCTGCAAGTGGATATACGATTAATGCTCGTTTAGTGAATACGCCTTCGTCTAGCAGCAGGTTAACAAAGCTGGTAACATCGTAACTGTACCCGGTGTTTTCACCATAAAGATTATCAATTACAAGGCTGCCGTATTGTATGTTGCCATCCGAGGCTGATAGTGCGCCACCGGTTACATAATTGTCATCATCAGCAATTCGTAACTCAAGTGAAGGCGGAAGCCCATAAGGCGTGTTGCTGCCATACGAGCCACTTGCCGGATATAGTTGCAACTCGGCCTTCATCACTTGTATATAGGGGTGTAGCTCCTTTAAAAAAAGCAGGTTGCCAAGGCTGATTTTTGGAAATAGGCCGCTATTGTAATGGAGGATGGATTGGTTGCCAGTATTACTGCTGTTGATTAGTTGTTTTTTGCCAGCGGTAAAATTGGCAAATTGGGTACCAGATTTATCATAAGTAAAGGCGTTAAACTGCACACCATTATTGCTGATGCTAAAGTCGGCAGTTTGTGATTGCGGAGTGGCGCCTGCAATAGTGTAATACAATTGTATCACTGCATTGTTGCTGCTTTTAAAGTAATAGAGCGCCTGGTTGGTGGTACTGCCTTTTATACAGAACCCTTTTAAAAATCGCCTGAATCTATCGGCATTGGTGATGCTGTCTGAGTTGGTTCTCAGCATTCTAAAAAGGTTGCTCCCAAAATTATTAGGCAGCCTAATGCTTTGTGTTTGTTGTAGCCCGGGTCTGATGGTAAAACTGCTGCTTGCAAGCGCTGCGCTGTTATAGGCTGCACTGCTTACATTGTACCCGGTAGATAGTTCGTCTTCATCCAGTGCTTGTGTTACTTCATGTATGTTTAGTGTAAACGGTACTGTTGTATCACCCATATACCCACCTGCTGATTGCAGGTGCAGTACCGCCGAATCAAAACGGCAGTTTACACAATCTCTCAGGTCAATAGTGGGGGCTGTTACTTCAAAATAGGCGGCTGATTCTACCAGGCCCAGCTGTGCATCTTTGTGTGATCCGGCAATTAAATAGCCAGTTTTGCTGGTACTGAACGAGTCAATCTGCAGGGTTGATACCGCAATGCTTACAGTATCTATCATTAATATGTTGGGGTCGCCTGCAACACCTTCGCTGCCAAATTGTATCACTGTTTTTTGGCATGAAAACAAGATTGTTATAATTAAGTAACCCGCCGTTATGATTTTTTTATTACTTGCTTGCATGATAATTTAATGAGGTAATGCCTAGTGAGTCCAGCTCTTTTTGGGTAATGGCAGGCACTATGTTGTGCGCTAGTTTATACAGTACCAGTTTGCCTGCGCTTGTAGCTTGTGCTGCTGTTTTAAAAAGCTGCCTGCCTGGTACTGCAGGTATACTAAACTGCTGAATTACTAAGCGGTTGTTGTACTCTACGAGGTAACCCCAGGCATGCTGGCTATTTTGTACCACGTACAGTTTGTATCCTTGTTCGGGGTTGTATTGGGCAGTGGCATCGGGTTGATGACAGCCAATATACATTGGCAGCAGCAGCACCAATAATATGCCCTTAGTTATTGTCAACTTGTGTCGCATCTGCATTAAATTTCCATAGGTCATCAAATCGGTAACTACTATTGTTGCCCGTTGTAATATATCCAGTATTGCTAACTGTAAAGCTCACTGCACCACTTCGGGCAGATGCCTCCAGCGCTGTTTTTTGTATCCAAGTATCATCCGTAGGGTTGTACTCCCATGCAGTTGCCAATACCCCACTTCTGTCGCCACATGCCAGGTAACCTTTATCGTTTACAACAAAGCTAATGGCATTGGTTCGGGCAATATCGCTGTAATCATCATCATAGTCATCGTCGCTAATGTTGGATATTTTTCTTTTTTGTGTCCAGCTATTGGTGCCGGCGTCGTACATCCAAAAGTCATCTGGATAGCTGCCGTTGTTAATGCCACCGGCTATATACGCCTTGCTGTCTATCACAAAGGCGGTAGCACCCGATCGCTTGGTACCACCAAGGCTCGCTTTTTGCAGCCAGCTATCTGTAGTGGCATCATATTCCCACAGATCTTTCAGGTAATTGCCATCAAAGCCACAAGTAATATATCCTTTATTGTTTACGCTAAATCCGCAGGCATCGTACCGGGCAGATCCCGGGAAATTTGCTTTTTGCGCCCAGCTATTGGTGCTGGCGTTGTACTCATAAAAATCATTCATACGATCAAGCCCATCGTAACCGGTACCCACATACGCTTTTTCTTCCAGGGTAAATGCAATGGCCGCACTGCGGGCATTACCGGGTATATCGGCCTGCTGTGTCCAGGTGCCTGTGGTAGCATCAAACATCCACAAATCGTTTAGTCTTTCATCACCATCAAACCCACTGCCTACGTAAGCGGCATCGTTAATAGTAAAGGAAATTGCTTCTGTACGGGCTACTCCTTCAAAGTCTGATCCTCGCAGCCAATCGCCGGTAACATCGTCGCTGTCTTCATCTGTACTGGTGCAGCCTGTGCCAAGCACTACTAAAACTGCCAGTAATAACATTGTTGGTTTAAATGGCACAAGGCCATTGCTCCATTTTAATTTGATCATTGCTGATTTTTTTGGATGAAATAAAAATCTCCGGGCAACAGTATTTTATAATTACCTGCAGTTAATTACAAAACAATTGTAAGTTGGGCTATGCCTTTTGGATTGCTTCCGGATTTGCAGTACAAAGATTTATACTGCACCAAAAAGGGTTTTGTTAAAACGGCTGAAGCGGACAAATTGCAAATTGAAACAGCCGCTGATGAGTGGTTTAACTTTTAAGCCAGCTTAAAAATTCGGGCACTTTAGCTTTAGCAATGGTAATGTCATAATCGCCACCTACCTGCAGTTTTACAAATAGTTTTCTGGAGCTGTAATGCTGCACTTCAGCTACAGCAGATCGGTTGATAAGGTATTGCCTGTTGGCCCTGTAAAAGGCAATGCCACACATTTCTTCCAGTTCTTCCAGCGTATGATTTATCAAAAAATGCTGGTTGCTTTTTGTAACAAGTGTGGTGCTTTTGTGCTCAATACCAAACACGGCCACATCATTAATTTTTACGGGAATGATACGGTCTTTCCAACTCACTAAGATGGAGGTTGTTTGTTTTGATTGGTTGTTTTGCAGTAAGGTATTTTGCAAATGGTCACCTGTTTGTAACGATGCTGTGTTATTGTTTTTTAGTAAGATAAATTTGTCAACTGCATCCCGGATAGATACCCTGGTAAAGGGTTTTAGTATGTAGCCTATGCCATTATTGTTAAATGCCTCCAATGCATACTCGTTGTATGCAGTGCAAAAAATTACAGGAGCTTTTACATGTACCTGTTTAAAAATTTCAAAGCTATGCCCATCGCCTAGCTGTATATCGCAAAAAATAAGATCGGGTGATGGATGGGTTTGTAAGTATGCTACTGCAGCTTTTACAGAATCCAGTAGCTTTACCACTTTTATATTTAAAGGCATTTTAAGCAACAAGGCGGCCAGGTCTTCGGCTGTTAATACTTCGTCTTCAATTATAATTACCTGCATAGTTAATTGCTTTGATACTTACACTAAAATATTGGGGAGATTTAAAAACCTGTATATCGGTGCCATCGAGCATGCGGTATCGCTCCGAAAGATTACTAAGGCCTACGCCGTTGGCAGGCTCTAATACCGGCCGGGGTTGCAGGTTGTTTTTTACAGTAATATACTGCTGGTTACTGCTTGCCTCAATGGTTATAATCAGAGGCTTTTCTTTGGTGAGGGTATTGTGCTTAATGGCATTTTCTGCAAGTAATTGCAGGGAGTATACAGGCACTTCGGCACTGCGCCGCATATGCTCGGTAATATGTATGCTAAAAAAGAGTGCTTCGCCAAACCGCACCCGCTGCATATTAAGATAGTTAGTGCATAATTCTACTTCTTCTTGTAAGGCCACCAATGCTTGCTGGCTGTTGTTGGTTGAAAATCGTAGTAGTTCAGATAGTTTGTCAAGGTAACCTTCTGCCTGTTCAGGCGACCGGCTGATGAGAGAACGTAGTGTTGATAAGGAATTAAATAAAAAATGGGGATGCAATTGTTGTTTTAGCTGGTTGTTACGAGCCTCCAGGTTGGCCAGTTTTAACTGCTCGTTTTCAATTGCTACTCTTCGCTTGGTGTCTTTTAGTATCAGCAATTCGATTAATACAAATATGATGATATTGATTGACATGGCTTGTGTTAATGGTATCATTGCAGGTATATGATTACGCTGAGGAGGAGTGCCGGGCATATTGTGCGGAGCAAAATTTTGTGGTGGTGGCAAAGGTTGTATCACAGCAAAAAGCAAGTATACAATGCCCATGCAAATAACGGAGCAAACAACAAACCGAACCGCTTTGTTTATTAACAACTTGCTTTTGGCCGATAACCACAGCAACAAAATATTTACTACCCAAAAGAAAAATGTAAAGGCAGTAATGAGTAGAAATATACGAAGGGTTCGCTGCCAGTCAATTTCCCGGGAGGTTAAACCCGGTGTTGAGCCTAGCAGGCCAAAAAATGGACTGCTGAGTAGGGCATAGATAAATATCTTTTTTAACAGGTATTTTTCATTCATCCGCAAAAATAATTGCTCAGCAATGCCGCTGTTTTTTGTAAAGACGAAATGGACAAATACGTGGATGAAATGGACATCTGCGTAGCAGGTATACAAAATTTTTTTTGTGGAAGCTTCGTCATGCCTTTGTTATAAACATTTTTTTTAACTAAACATTTACATGTTTGCCTACGTGTTAAATTTGATAATCATTATCACTGCCAGTTTTTATATCAAACCGTTTTTATGATTTTACAATTGCCTGCTAATTTTTTTACAAAATCTATGCAACTGTTTATTGGAGTATTGTTACTGGGTATAACCCTGTTTTCTTGTAATGATAAAAAAGATAAACAGGTACTGGTGCAAGACGAGTATAGTGGATGGACAGCCTATGCCGGCTCAAAAGATGGCGTTCGCTACTCCTCTAACCAGCAAATTAATACAGATAATGTAAAGGAATTACAAGTGGCCTGGACGTATAGCTCGGGTGATAAGGATGCTGCCAATAACCGATCTCAAAATCAATGCAACCCAATTGTAGTAAACGGTATCTTGTATGGCACGAGCCCCCGGTTAAAATTATTTGCTTTGGATGCAGCTACGGGTAAACAACGGTGGATATTTGATCCGGCATCCGAAGATATGGAGGCAGGCAAGGATCCTTATGCTTATTTTAAAGTATCAAGAGGCGTATTATACTGGCAAGATAAGGATGGAAGCAAACAACGTATTTTATATAACGCAGGTGCAAAAACGTACGCCATAGATTGTAAAGATGGTAAGCCTATCCGCAGTTTTGGAAAAAATGGATATGTAGATATGGGAGAGCAGTTGGATAGAGAGCCCGGCACTTTTAACCCGTTTATATCGGTTACCACCCCGGGCATCATTTACCAAAATCTTTTAATAACAGGCATGCGTGTGGCCGAAACTGCTGATGCGGCACCGGGCCACATCAGGGCTTTTGATGTATTAACAGGTAAGTTGCAATGGATTTTTCATACCATCCCTTACCCCGGCGAAAAGGGCTATGAGGATTGGCCAGACAAGGATGCCTGGAAAAAACTGGGCGGTGCCAATAACTGGGCCGGCATGTCGCTGGATGAAAAAAGGGGTATTGTGTATG
The DNA here is from genome assembly GCA_039796475.1 of Bacteroidota bacterium. Classification (GTDB taxonomy): domain Bacteria; phylum Bacteroidota; class Bacteroidia; order Chitinophagales; family Chitinophagaceae; genus Ferruginibacter. The sequence continues at coordinate 34,910 of JBDKJT010000061.1, forward strand.
TACCCACCGGATCGGTTAGTGGCGATTTTTATGGGGGCATGCGAAAAGGGAAAAACCTGTATGGCAATAGCCTGCTGGCTTTGGATGCAGCCACCGGTAAATATTTGTGGCATTACCAGGTGGTACATCACGATTTATGGGATAGGGATTTGCCTGCCAATCCTAACCTGCTAACAGTAAAGCACAACGGAAAAAATATTGATGCAGTGGCACAAATTACCAAGCATGGTTACGTGTTTTTATTTGACAGAACCAATGGCCAGCCTGTTTTTCCGATTGAAGAAAAACCCGTGCCTTTAACAGCCTTGCCCGGCGAAGCACCCTGGCCAACGCAGCCTGTACCCGTTTTGCCAGCACCTTTTGCCCGGCAAACCATTACTGCGGCCGATATTACCAACCGTACACCTAAAGTGCATGCCGAAATGATGCAACGCTTTAACGAGGTAAAGCATGCGGCCATGTTTAGCCCGCCCAGCAAGCAAGGCTCCTGGATTTTTCCTGGTTTTGATGGAGGTGGCGAGTGGGGTGGGGCCGCCGCAGATATTGAAACAGGTATATTGTATGTTAACAGCACCGAGATGCCCTGGGTATTAACCATGGTGGATGCGGTAAAAGGAAATGATGCCACCCAAAAAGGAATGGGTTTGTCTGTTTATGGCAAATACTGTTTATCCTGCCATGGCCCCGATCTTAAAGGAAATGGTACAGCTTACCCATCCTTACAACAGTTAGAAAAAAAGTATACAGAGGAGGCGGTAACACGTATTATTGCCAATGGTAAAAACATGATGCCGGCATTTAAGCAATTAACGGATGTAGAAAAACAATCGCTGCTTTCTTTTATTATGAATAAGCCCGATAAAGAGCCGGGGCAGGTGGGCAATTCAACAAATCGTACAAAAAATATATTAGACGAAGTACCCTATACTATGACGGGGTATAACCGTTTTGTGGATAGCGAGGGCTACCCGGGTATTACGCCACCCTGGGCAACTTTAAATGCCATCAATCTTAATACGGGTAAATTAATATGGAAAGTGCCGCTGGGTGAATACCCGGAGTTAACGAAACAGGGAGTGCCCATTACTGGTACCGAGGGATATGGTGGCCCGCTGGTAACAAAAGGCGGGCTGGTTTTTATTGCAGCTACTAAAGATGCTAAAATGCATGCTTTTGATAAGCAAACGGGCAAACTATTGTGGCAGGCCTCATTGCCGGTGCCCGGCTATGCAACACCCGCCACCTACCAGGCCGCTGGAAAACAATATGTGGTGATTGCCTGTGGTGGCGGAAAAATAGGCAGCAAATCGGGCGACCAGTACGTAGCTTTTGCATTGCCTGATTAATATTGCATCCAACTAAAATACTGCTGACACAGATGGATGGGTAAACAACAGCCAATAAAAAAGCCTGCAATTTGCAGGCTTTGTGATCCGGATTGGATTCGAACCAATGACCCTCAGCTTAGAAGGCTGATGCTCTATCCAACTGAGCTACCGAACCAGGATAAGTAATACAGCACCAATCATTTTCCGCATGCAGCCGGTAAAAAACCAGCAAATTTTATTTAACCGGGCCAGCTGGCATCGATTTTAAAATTTTTGCAAATATAGGGCATCCCGGCTATTGTTTACAGGCAAATAAGGTAAAATTTTAGCCGTACAATGCTTTGTTGCTTAAATAACAGGGCTGGCTTGCAGCTCATTTAAGATAACGGGAATGGTTTTGCTGGCACCGGCTACTATCAATAGTTGTTCTATCACGGCTTCTACAATGGCATCGGGGCAACTGGCACCGCTGGTAATTAAAATACTTACAGGCTGTTGTGCCGGTAAAAAACCAGGCGTGGTATGCTCCGTTTTAGTGTGAAAATTGTAGTGCAGTATGCTGCCATCAGCGCTTATTTTATCGGCAGCATTAATAAAATAGGTGGGTAGTTTTTCTTCACACAATTCTACCAGGTGGCTGGTGTTGCTGCTGTTGTAGCCACCTACCACAATGGCCAGTTGTGCAGTTGTTTGCAGCATGCCATACACAGCGCTTTGATTATCGTTGGTGGCATAACACAAGGTATCTCGGGTATCTGCAAATCGGGTGGCAATGGTATCGGGGGTTAGCTGGTAGGTATCTGCCATTACTTGTTTTAAATAATCGGCAATGGCTTGTGTATCGCTGGCCAGCATGGTGGTTTGGTTTACCACACCAATCCGCTGCAGGTGCAGCGCCGGATTAAAGCCGCTGGAGTAACGGCCTTTAAACTGGGTATAAAAATCTTCGGCTGGTTTTTGCTGGCTGATGTATTGGCCCAGCTCAATAGCCTCCTGCATATCGTTTACCACCACGGTGGGGGTATTGGCGGCGGCATGCGAAAAAGTAGCCCGGGTTTCTTCATGCGTGGGTTTGCCATGCACTACAATGCTGTATTGTTTTTGGGCAATTTGTTCGCTGCGGTTCCATACCTTTTCAACAAAAGGACAGGTGGTATTATATTGTTGAGTGGGTATGCCAATGCGGTTGAGTGTAGCCTCTATATCCAGCGTGGTGCCAAAGGCAGGGATGATTACCACATCCTCTTTTGTTAATGACTCAAATGGTACCAGTTGCCTGCCATAAGTATCTTGTAAAAACTGTACGCCCCTTGCTTGTAAATCGGCATTTACCTGTGGGTTATGAATCATTTCGCTTAGTAAAAAAATTCTTTTGCCGGGGTTGCTTTCAATGGTTTTAAATGCAATTTCAATAGCATTTTCTACCCCATAACAAAAACCAAAATGGCGGGCCAGGTAAATATGCAGGCCACCAAAATCAAGCAGCGTGGGGCTGAAATCTTTTTTCATTTTATCCGCCTCTTTGCGCTTGTTTTTTATGGCACTGATTAGCGGACTGCGGTATGTAACGGGAACGTTAAACTGTTTCATGATAATAATAACAACGGCAAAGATACCTTGTTCGGGTTGATTTTTTAGGGCTATAAAAAATGCTGACCAATGGTATACCGATAAAGTGATTGCGACGCAACGATGCTGCCACAGGGTACAGTGGCTGGTACCAAAACTGCCATTTGTAACCCGGTATGCAATTTTTGGCAAAACAGCCCTACATTTGAAACCATCAAAACAGTGCCGGTATACCGGGTGATAAAATTTAGCTATGATGTTTAAAAAGGCAGACTGGATCTATCAAACCAATGTGTATGAGGTAAACCTGCGGCAGTACAGTGCCGATGGTACGATTGGTGCATTTGAAAAAGAACTACCCCGTTTAAAAGATATGGGCGTGGATACATTGTGGTTTATGCCGCTTACGCCTATTTCGGTTAAACACCGAAAGGGCAGCCTCGGCAGCCAGTATGCCTGTAGCAACTATACCGCTTTTAGTGAGGAGTATGGCACGCTGCAGCAGTTTACACAATTTGTAAAAAATGCTCAGCAGTTGGGGTTTAAAGTGATAATAGATTGGGTGGCCAACCATACCGGTTGGGATCATGTATGGACGGTGGAGCACCCGGCTTATTATAAAATTGATGCAGCCACCGGCGATTTTAAAAAGGCCAGTGGTATGGATGATATTATTGAGCTGGATTATACCAACCCTGCACTACGCAGCGCAATGATAGAAGCAATGCGGTTTTGGGTAACCACTTGCAATATTGATGGCTTTCGCTGCGATTTGGCTTTTTGGGTACAACTGGATTTTTGGCTGGAAGCCCGTGCCGAACTGGAGCAAACAAAAGTACTGTTTTGGCTGGCCGAATGCGACCCCATAGACCATCCAGATTATTTTAAAGCTTTTGATGCTTGCTATACCTGGGCATGGATGCATAAAACGGCTGAGTTTTATAAAGGCAGCCAGGATAAATGGATGCTGGACCCTGTATTGCAACAGTACAACCAACTGCCGGCAACGGATAACCTTTTTTTATGGTTTACCAGTAACCATGATGAAAATACTTGGAATGGTACCGAATACGAAAAATATGGCGAGGCCGCGGCAGCACTGGCTGTATTTAGCTGCACATGGAATGGTATTCCGCTGGTGTACAGCGGACAGGAGCTGCCCAATAAAAAACGGCTGGCTTTTTTTGATAAGGATGTAATTGAGTGGACAGGCACTTGTGCCTTGCACCAGTTTTATAAAACACTGCTTATGCTGCATCGCCAGCACCCGGCTTTAAGGGCGGGTGATGCGGCGGTACAAACTTTTATGATAAATACCAATGCCAACGACCGGCTGCTTGCTTACCTGCGTAGCTGCGGCAATCAACAAGTATTGGTAGTGCTTAACTTAAGCCCTTTTACCATTGATGCCGTTATTGAAGACGACCGGGTGCAGGGTATTTACACCGATATTTTTACGGGTAGCCAGCGCCAGTTGCAATACGGCCATTATCAACAGTTGCAACCCTGGCATTACCTGCTGTATGTAAAATAAATGCGGCTGCCCTGCTGCTGTATGATGTATTAAACGACGATTAAAAAAATACCAAGGATGAAAAAGTTGATAGCAGCCCTGTGCTGTATTGTATGTATGAAAAAAAATATTGCCCAAACAACGGATACTGCCTACCCTGTTTACACAGGTGCCGATTTGGGGCTTAGCTATAGCCCGGCGGGTAGCAGCCTGCGTATATGGAGCCCCGTGGCACAGGAGGCGGTATGGCAGTTATACCATGAGGGTACGGGTGGCAATACATACAAAACAGTACCTTTTAAAAAAGACCTGAACGGCACCTGGCTGGCGCAAGTGGCAGAAGATTTAAAGGGAGTTTTTTATACCGTTAAAGTACGTATTAATAATACCTGGAGCAACGAAGTGGCCGACCCTTACGCCAAAGCAGTGGGCGTAAATGGTAAAAGAGCCATGGTGGTAAACCTGCCCGAAACCAACCCTGATGGATGGGATACGGATATAAGCCCAGATTTTTCTTTAAAAAATGCGGCAACAGATGCGGTTATCTACGAGTTGCATATACGGGATGCCAGTATACACGAAAGCTCGGGAGTAACTCATAAAGGCAAATACCTGGGGCTGGCCGAAGCGGCTACTTATAACCGTGATGGTTTGCCTACTGCCTTAAGCCATATAAAAGACTTAGGGGTAACGCATGTGCACCTGTTACCTTTTTTTGATTATAACTCCGTGGATGAATCAAAGCCCGATGTGCCGCAATACAACTGGGGGTACGATCCGTTAAATTACAATGTGCCCGAGGGCTCGTACAGTACCGATCCGTATAATGGGGCTACCCGTATAAAAGAGCTAAAAACAATGATAGCAGCCTTTCATCAAAATGGATTAAGGGTTGTAATGGATGTAGTGTACAACCATGTGGCAGATGCTGCCAGCTCTGGTTTTCAGCAACTGGTACCGGGCTATTATTTTCGCCATAAAAAAGATGGCAGCTTAAGCGATGCTACTGCCTGCGGCAACGAAACTGCCAGCGAAATGCCCATGATGCAAAAGTTTATAGTAGAAAGTGTTTTGTATTGGGCTAGCGAGTATCATATTGATGGCTTCAGGTTCGATTTGATGGGGGTGCATGATATTGAAACAATGAACCTGCTATCGGCCAGGTTGCACCAAATAAGGCCAGGTATTTTGTTGTATGGCGAGGGGTGGACGGCAGGTGCATCGCCCTTGCCTGAAGAAAAACGGGCGCTCAAAAAAAATGCAGCCCTGCTGAATGGTATTGCTGTATTTAGTGATGATATAAGGGATGGTATAAAGGGCAGCGTATTTGAAATAAATGATCGTGGATTTGCCAGTAATAAACCGGGCATGGAAGAAACCATAAAGTTTGGAGTGGTAGCAGCTGTTGCACATCCGCAAGTAGATGCTGGCAAAGTAAACTATTCAAAAGCTCCCTATGCTGCCTCCCCGGGCAATGTAGTAAGCTATGCGGAGTGCCATGATAATAATACGCTTTGGGATAAGCTTGCGCTATCTTACCCGGCAGCTACCGTGAAAGAACGCATACGCATGCAACAGTTGGCACTGACCACGGTGTTAACCTCACAGGGTATTGCTTTTTTACATGCCGGTACCGAATTGTTGAGAAGTAAAAAAGGGATAGAAAATTCTTACAATGCTGGCGATAGCATTAATGCCATTGATTGGAGCACCAAAAAAGCAAACCTGCCTACCTACAAATTAGTACGCCAGTTGGTAGAAATGCGTAGAGAACATCCAGCCTTTAGGCTAACTACCCAACAAGCCATTGCCAAACATATTAAGTTTGAAACCACCCCACCAGGCACGGTGGCTTACAGCATAGATGGTGCTGCGGTAAAAGATGAATGGAAAAAAATAATCGTTTTATTAAATGGAACAGATAGCAAGCAAACCCTGCCTGTAGCCGACGCTGAGTGGAAAACCGGCTGGGTAAGCGGCGATATTAGTGCCAGAACAAGAACATCCATCACACTGGATAAATTTAGTGCAGTAGTGTTATTTTTAAGATGAACCTGAGATTGGAAATATTAGCAGAACACAGCAAGGCGCAATGCAACAAAATTGTGCAGTGGGTGGGTGATGATGACCAGCGCTTTGAAGCCTTATTTCAATTGTTTTTAAAAGATGAATACCGGGTGGTACAGCGGGCCGCTTGGCCGGTAAGTTACTGTGTGCAGGCGCATCCACAGCTAATGAATAAGCGCTTGGGCAAATTATTAAAACACCTGGAACAACCGGGCATACACGATGCGGTAAAACGAAATTCGGTACGCTTGCTGCAGCATATTGATATACCTGTTCGCTACCAGGGCCGGGTGATGAATATTTGTTTTAACTACGTGTACGAACCCGGCCTGCCAGTAGCAATAAAGGCTTTTGCGTTAACAGTGCTGGGTAACCTTGCACTGCAATACCCCGAGATAATACCCGAAATTACATTGCTGATTGAAACCGAATTGCCACATCAAACAGCAGCTTTTACCAGCCGGGCTAAAAAACTACTGAAGCAATTTAGCAGGGTAAAACCATAGCTCACCAGTACCTATTGTTCGTTGCCGGGCACGCCTTTTGTTTTGTAAAAGGCTTTAAATATCAGCCGCAGATTTTGATCGTACGTAAAGTAATTGTACAGCCAATTGCTAAATACAAAAAAGCGGTTTTTTACGCCCAGTATCAGCATCAGGTGCAGGCCCATCCATATCATCCAGGCAGTAAGGCCTTTAAAATGTAGTTTGGGCTTTGGCATATCCACCACCGCAAGGTTGCGGCCTACGGTAGCCATGCTGCCTTTATCATGGTATATAAAATGTTGCAGGCTTGCTGCATTGCTTTTCATTTCTACCCTTTTTAAATTATGCGCCAGCATATCGGCCTGTTGCATGGCTACAGGTGCTACTTGTGGGTGCCCATTTGGCCAATTGGCGTCCTCCTCTACATACGCTACATCACCAATGGCGTATACATCTGCAAGGCCTTGTACCCTGCATTGGCTGTTTACTTTTATGCGGTTGCCCCTGGCCACTAATTGGCTATTGATGCCCGATGGGATATTGCCTTTAATACCAGCAGCCCATATTACAATTTTGGTTGAGATGCGATCACCGTTTTGTAATACGGCCGTTTCTCCATCATATTCTTTTAGCAGTGCATTGGTTACTACTGTTACGCCTAATTTTTGCAGGTAGTGCAGTGAGTGCTGGCTACTTTTTTCGCTCATGTTGCCAAGGGTTTTTCCCGTGCCTTCCAGCAGGTATATTTTCATGCGGCTAAAATCAAGCTCCGGAAAATCTTTGGGCAATTGAAACCGCTTCATGTCGGCAATGGCGCCACTAAGCTCCACACCCGTAGGGCCGCCGCCTACCACAACTATATTCATCAACTGCTGCAAGGCAGCCTCACTGTTAGCGGTAAGGGCATCCTCAAAGTTTTGAAGCAGGCGGTTGCGTAGTTGCAAGGCTTCTACAGTACTCTTCATCGGAAAAGCGTTGCCAGCAATCCCTTCGTTACCAAAAAAATTGGTATCGGCGCCCGTGGCTATCACCAGTACATCGTATTCAAACATACCAATTGAAGTGGTAACTTTTTTTGCTGCCGTATCTACTTGCTGTACTTCTGCCAATCTTATTTTTACATTTTTACTTTTATGAAATACTTTTCGCAGCGGAAACGAAATATTACTGGCATCTAAGCCGGCTGTGGCTACCTGGTAAAACAATGGCTGAAACTGGTGGTAATTAAACCGGTCTATTAATGTGATATCAAATCCTGCCCGGTTATTTAATTGGCGGGCCAGCCTAAGGCCACCAAAACCTCCTCCTATTATGATCAATTTCATGATTAAAATTTTTACTATGTAAAGATATAGTATTTTCAATAAATATTGAAAATTAAGAAAAAATTGATTTAAGTTGGATTTTGACCAGTTGCAAGGGCGTTGGTTGGTAAACAACTAGCATGTACAATGGTACAAGGTGCAGCAAACAAAACCGCCACTGCAATTGCAGCGGCGGTAAAAAAAATCTACAAGGCTAATGATGTAATTATCTCAGCCGGTCGCTTTGTTTGATTAATTTTTCATCGCTGTTGATACCTCTTGCGGCCAATACTAAAAACAGTATTATCAGCATGTGCAAAATAGAAGTAAGCGACATGGTACCTTGCGTAAAACCTGCTACCTGCCTGTAATACAAAAATATCAGCAAGGCTTCCAGCAATATGGCTGCCAGGCAAAGCTTTAGCTGTGTAGGCCTGTTTTTATACAGGGCAATGGCCACAAATGATACTACCGCTACCGTAATGGTGGCCAGTAAAATGAGTATACCACCCGTTAAGCCATTAAGCTCATGATAGGGTAAATTAGCCTCTTGTATACCGCTGTAATAGGGTAGCTTAATTGTAAGCAGTGCGGCTATACCTGCCAGTAATAGCCAAACAGTTTGCATTCGTTGTAGCATGGTAAGTAATTTTAATTGTTAAGTTAATAAACTTTGTGTTTGCCATTTAATTTGTTTTAAATCGCATTCAGCAAGGCTTACTATCCCAGTTCGGGGTACAGGCTAAACTGCTCCATAAATTCGTTTACCTGTTTGCGAACGGTATTAATTACATTTTCGTCATCTGCATTCATCAATACATTGTCTACCGCATTTACCACAAACTGCATATGCTCTTCCTTTAAACCACGGGTGGTAATGGCAGGTGTGCCAATACGGATGCCCGATGTTACAAAGGCACTTTTATCATCAAAAGGCACCATGTTTTTATTAAGGGTAATATCTGCTTTTACCAATGCCTGCTCCGCTTTTTTACCACTAATGTTTTTATTGCGAAGGTCAATTAGCATTAAATGATTATCGGTGCCGTTGCTGATAAGATGGTAACCTTTATCTACAAAAGCCTTTGCCATAGCCTGTGCATTGTTGATGATTTGACGGGCATAAGTGCCAAAATCGTCGGTGAGTATTTCGCCAAAAGCAATCGCCTTACCGGCAATGATATGCTGTAGCGGGCCACCTTGTATACCCGGAAAAACAGCCATATCCAGCAAATTACTCATGGGGCGTATATTGCCTTTGGTATCTTTTAATCCGGCGGGGTTATCAAAATCTTTTTTCATTAAAATAATACCACCTCTTGGTCCACGCAATGTTTTATGGGTAGTGCTGGTAACAAAATGGCAATGCTCAAAAGGGCTGCTTAACAGGCCTTTGGCAATAAGGCCGGCAGGGTGTGCCATATCGCATTGCACAAAAGCACCTACTTCGTCTGCTACTTTACGAATACGGGCATAATCCCAATCCCGGCTGTAAGCAGAGGCGCCACATAATATCAATTTGGGTTTTACCTCACGGGCTTTTTGTTCCAATGCATCGTAATCAACCAGCCCGGTTTCTTTTACCACACCATAAAAATGGGCATTGTATAATTTGCCAGAATAGTTTACCGGAGAGCCATGGGTTAAATGGCCGCCCATACTAAGGTCTAATCCTAAAATATTATCGCCTGGTTGCAATATGGCCAGTGCTACCGCTGCATTGGCTTGTGCACCGCTGTGCGGTTGTACATTGGCATAATCACAATTAAAAATTTGTTTCAGCCGGTCAATAGCCAATTGTTCGGTTTGGTCTACCAGTTCGCAACCAGCATAGTAGCGTCTTCCGGGATAGCCTTCGGCGTATTTATTGGTCATAACACTGCCACAGGCCTGCATTACCTGCAGGGAAGTAAAATTTTCTGAGGCAATCAGTTCAATGCCGTGGCGCTGGCGTTGTAATTCTTTGTTGATGATGTCGAAAACAAGGTTATCTCTTTGCATGGATGGTATTTGAGGGTGCAAATATACAACCGGCAAAGCAGTTATAAAAAGGGATGTGGACAAGGCGTTGATAGTTGGATACAAAAACTACAGATCCTGCATGGTTTTACGCCTTATGCCTTTTAGTTTTTTAAAATGAGAGGCAGGCAGGCCATTTACTTTTTTAAACTGGCTTGATAAATGGGCTACGCTGCTGTAATGAAGGCGGTCGGCAATTTGGGTTAGGGTGAGGTCTTCTAACACCAGCAATTCTTTTACTTTCTCAATTTTTAAAGAAATACTATACTGCTCTATTGTGCTGGCCTGCATGGCCGAAAAGTAGTTTGAGAGGTAAGCATAATCGTAATGCAGTTTTTTGCTCAGGTAGTCAGACAGGTTCACTTTGCTGTTGCTGCCTGTATCAATATATTCGGCAATAAGGGCTTTTATCTGATCGGCCAATACCCCTTCTTTACTTTTTACCAGCAGCAGCCCGGCTTTTTTTATCTTGCCGTTTAACTCCTGTTGTTTTTTTTCGGGTATTTTTTCTTTTACTTCTGCTTCGCCCAATTCTACTTTAATGGGCTGATACCCCAACTCCTGCAAGGCCTCTTTTACCACCACTTTGCAGCTTTCGCAAGCCATATTACGGATATATAATTTCATACAGCAAAATATATTGGCGGCATAAATATAATAAAATATTTGCAACTGTATTTGGGTGCAGTTGGTTTTTAAAGTGGCATTACACTTAGCAAAAAGTGGCCATTGGCTGCTTGCAGGCGAATTTCCATTGTACCGTTGCCGGTACACAAAAAATGCGCTGTTTCTGAGCTGTACATTTCGGGTAGCTGGTAAACCTCGTTAAAAAACTCGTACACATACAAGGCCATCGCATCTGGCAACAGCACCAATTGTACCGGCGATATTATTTGTTGCAATGCCTGGTTGGCGTAAAAGCCGATGCTGGCATTAAAGAGCGTGATGCCATCTACTTTTTTTATATGATTAACTGCTATAAATT
>JBDKJT010000062.1:0-13124 GCA_039796475.1 Bacteroidota bacterium
TGTTTGGGTGATAAAGTTTACTATTTGTGTTTGGGTATTGTATTGCAGGCTGTCGCTGCGTATATTATACTTTGGGTCTACCAGGTGTACATTTTTTTTAAAAAACACATCCTTAACATCAGCGTAGTATACACCTTCTTCGCTGGTAAGGGTGGTTTTGCCATTTACCACCCGGCCGCCGTTTTTATAGTTGCCAATATTTGTTTTAAGGTCGTACTCCAGTTCCTGTGTGTACAGGGTGCCTTTATTATCAGTAAGGCGTACATTTTTTTTAAGATAAGCTATACGATCCTGCCCAATGTATTTAAGGTATTGTGCGTAGGTATGTATACTGTCTTGCTGGTTAATATGGATATTGCCAAAAGCTTCCAGCACATTTGTTTTTTTATTGATGATGGCACTATCGCAATAAAAAACAGTAAGCCCTTCTTTTAATATTACATTACCGGCAATGGTTTGTACAGATGTAACTGAGTCTACCAGTTTTTCTCGTAAGCTTTTTCCTTGTAAAATTTGTATTACCCTTACCGTATCGGCGGCTGGTGCTGTAATAACGGTTTGTGCAGTGCTTTGCAATAAGCCTGTTGCTAACAGTGTAATAGCCAGTAAAAATGCAGTAGTATGGGTTCTTTTCAAACAGTATTTTTTTCTGGCCGCAATTTCTGCTTTTTATTAGTAAAAGCAATCATAAAATTAGCAGGCTGCGGCTACTGCTGCAGGTAAGGTGCATTAATGGTATCTGGCAGGGGAGCAGACAGCGGTGCTGTTTTATCTTTTTTACCAAATACCGATACGTTTACGTATCGTTTTGGGTGTATCCTAAAATCATCCAGCAACAGGTTTAATTTGTTTGAGGTGGCATTTAGGTTGTTGTACAATTTGGTATCATTCATTAGTAAACCCAGGGTGCCCTGGTTGCTGTTTACTTTGCCTACTGTAGTTTTTAATTCCTGGATGGTGCTGTTAAGCGTAGTGAGTGTTTTTTCCAGCTCCAGGCGGGATAGTTTATCACTGGCTGTTTCAATATTAGTGAGGGTGCTGCTAATCTTGTCGTTGTTGTTTTTTAGATTGCCTGTAATTGCACTTACATTATCCATCGTTTTTACTACGGCACCAGTTTGGCTGTTAAGCAACGCTTGTAATGATGCAGAAGAAATAGCCAGTGATGCGGTGGTTTTATTCAGGTTTTCCAGCATCTGGCGGATATTGTTTTTAGCGGTTGGGTCAAACAAGCTATTTACCGTACCCAACAATGTATCTAAAGTGCCGGTGGCACGGGTAACCTGGTATAAAACGGGGTCAAGTTTTTTCATGGCATCACCTAAAAAATCGCCACTTGTAATGGTTTTAAGTGTGTCGCCATTTTTTAAAAGATTTGTACTGTTGCCTAGTTTTATTTCCATTTGTACCGTACCCAACAGCGATTTGGAGATGATGGCATACGCATCATTGGGTATGTTTACATCCTCTTTCATCCTTACTGTTACCGTAATGCGGCGCATATCCTTGCCGCCATCTGTACCAGCTACAGCGCCCACTTCTTTACCGTTTATTACCACGGGGTTGCTATTGGCGAGGCCCTGTATATCATTAAATACAGCAAAATATTGTGTGTTTTTGCTGTTAATACTTTTGCCTTTTAAAAAGTTAACCCCTAAAATAAGCAGCGTAATAGCTATGGCTGTAAGGGCGCCTATCTTAGTTTCGTTAGAGATGGTCATTGGTAGATTGATTGATATAGTGCCAAAATTAAGGATTAATAAGCAAGCCTGTTTTATACAACGGGCCCCTTATTTTTTTGTACCTGCTTTAAGCGTTTGTTTGGTTCCGGTTGCTTCTTGCAGCACTTTCTTTTCAGCTTCGGTTACCTTCGTGGATGGAACACTGTTATTTCCTTTTTCTAACTGCTCTTTATACTTCTTTATAGCACGGGTAATACTTTCTGCCAGTTCCTGTTGTCCTTTTTCGCTGTTTAGGTAGCGTTCGTCATCATAATTGGTAATAAAGCCTGTTTCTACCAATATGGCGGGCATTTTAGTGGCCTGTAGTACCCAAATGCCTACCTGCCGCTGGTTTAGGCCCAATGCGTTGCGGTCTGTTTGTTCAATCTCTTCGTCAACCAATGTGCCCAGCTTTATGCTTTTTTGTTGGTAGCGGTTGGCATATACCTGTGCCATCATCCGGTATTCGGGGGCGCTAAAATCAATTTTATTGTAGCTGCTGTCTTCATCGGCCGATAGCTCCAGTTCATCCTCTTCGGCTTCATTATCTTTCATTAATGCTTTTAGCTTAGCACTTGTTTTGTGGGCCGCAAATATCCATACACTGGTACCAGAGCGCTGGCTGGGTAATTTATAATATTCGTAAGTAGGTACTGTAACGGTATACGGTGTTGATTTTTTCTTTTTCTTTTTCACCTTGCCGGTGTAGGTTATTTTATACCGGGTTTCCTGGTGGGTGCCGGTTTGCCTGCGGCCTGTTTTAAGGGCAACAGCATCGGCATGGATACATACAAAAAGATCGCCCTTGTTATCGTTGGCAATATTGGCTTTTTCTGGCGGAGATTGATAAATGTCTGTGGTACGGGTAGGTATTACTTTTACATCGGGCAATTCTTTTCTTAGCTCTTCCACTAATTTATTGCTTATGGCAAGGGTGATGTTTTTTTCGTACGATCCTAGTCCGCCTTCATAAGCACCCCGGGCGCCAATATCTTTGCCGCCATGCCCGGCATCTATAATAATTGTTTTAAGCGATTTGTTTTGTGCAGCACAAAGCATTGATGTAAACGAGAGCAGCAGAAGGAGGGGTACACAAAGCTTTTTTTTCAACATGTCAACACTGATTTATCAGGGGGTTTGAAATTTTAACAGACTTTGTTCACCGGTTGTTGCAGGTAATATCTTTATTTTTGCCACAACTGCAATGAACTACGTATACAAAGGTAAGGCAAAAACAATATCGGTATCCATCACAATGGTCCTGGCTATGCTGGTAACGTTTGGTAACACGGGTAAATTGCATAATCCGGCAGAGTTTTACAAAATTTTAACGGCCGACACCCTTACACCTTCTATCAAAACCAACACCGGTGCTGCAACTGGTACAGGATTAGATACTTTGCCGCAAACCAGTACTGTTACAGATACACTGGTAACCCATCAGCAAAATGATACGTTTGATGTAAAAATATCCAGGGATACATTGTCGGCTCCTGTGTACTATCATGCAGACGATTCGGTAGTGGTGGATGTGCCTGGCAATAAGATAATGCTGTATGGTAATAAAACCACCACCAAGTACGAGGCAAATGAACTAACGGCGCCGGGTATCACATTCGATCAAAAGCAAAATGTGGTTTCGGCCTATTACCGAAAAGACAGCACAGGTAAAGTAATAAATTACCCCACATTTAAGCAGGCCGATTTTATTACACAAAGTGATAGCATCACTTTTAATATGAAAACCCAAAAGGGTATTACCAAGGGTACTTATACGCAGCAGGGCGAAATGTATGTATATGGCGAAAAGATAAAAAAGCTGGACAAGGATGTTTTTTTTGCATACAAATCACGTATCACTACCTGTAATCTCGATACACCGCATTTTGCTTTTGTAAGTAAAAAAATAAAATTTGTAAACCAAAAGTTTGCCGTAACTGGCCCTGTACATCCTGAGTTTGAGGGGGTGCCATTGCCTGTGGTGCTGCCGTTTGGCATTTATCCAATGTATTCAGGCCGGCACTCGGGTTTGATAGCGCCCAGCTTTACCTCTACCGCCCAGTTTGGTATAGCGCTGGAAAGGCTGGGTTACTATAAAGTAATCAGTGATAATTGGGACGCCACTTTTTGGGCTACACTATATTCGTACGGAGGATGGATGTTTCAAACAGCACCGCAGTATTACAAGCGCTACCATTACCGGGGAAGTTTTGTGCTGGATGTACAAAAAACAAAAATTGGTTTTAAAGGCGATCCAGATTTTTCTTCTTCTCAAACTTTTAAAATTAGATGGAATCATTCGATGGATGGAAAATCCAGGCCGGGTGTTTCTTTTTCAGCAAATGTAGAGGCCGGCAGTACACAGTTTAATCAAAACCTGCCCACCAGCCCTTTAACCAATTACCGCAATGTGCTTACCTCTTCTATCAGCTATTCAAAAGTGTGGAAGGATAAGCCATTTAATATTGCCATTAGCGCCAATCATGATCAAAATGCTAACCTCGGCCGCATCAGCGTAAGCTTGCCCACAGTAAATTTTAATGTAAATACGTTGTATCCTTTTAGGCGTAAGGAGCCTGTTGGCCCTGTTAAATGGTACGAAAACCTGGGCATAGCGCTTAACAGTAATGTAATAAACCGTACCGTATTTTACGATACCGCCAATAGCCCAAAATCTATCCCCGATCAAATAATTGATAATATGAAATGGGGCGTAACCCACAATGTACCCATTACTTTATCGTTGCCACCGATGGGGCCGCTGCAGGCATCGCCGGGTATCTCTTATTCTGAAACATGGTATCAACAAAACACCCGGTACTCCTGGAATGAGGCAGATAAAAAATTGGACACCGCTATCAACAAAGGGTTTTATACAGCCCGTGATATGTCGTTTAGCCTGGGCTTGGCCACCCGTATTTTTGGCATGTTCACTTTTGGTAAAAAATCAAATGTGCAGGCGGTAAGGCATGAAATAAGGCCTACCATGTCGTTTAGTTTTAAGCCCGATCTTAACAGCCAGTATTATTACAAAACACAGGTAGATACCACTGGAAGAACGGAGGAATACAATGTATACAGGGATAATATTTCTTCGCCTTATGGTAAGGGACGCTTTGCAGGTATCAGCTTTGGGCTGGATAATAATATCCAGATGAAAGTGCGTAACAAAAAAGATACTTCGGCTGAGGGCATGAAGAAAGTGGTGCTGATAGACGGGTTTAGTATAAATGGTAATTACAACTTTTTAAAAGACAGCCTAAAGCTAAGTACACTGAGTATATCTGCACGAAGCAACTTGTTTAACAAAATAAATGTAAGTGCTGGTGGCTCACTCGACCCTTACCGCTACGATACACTCGGCCGGCAGATAAACCGGCTGGTGTGGAAGGATAAATTATTTACCCTTGGGCGCTTAACCAATGCCAATCTATCTATCAGCACCAATATACAAGGTGGTAATAAAGACGGCAAAAAAAGCAGTACCGAAAAGTTGAAAAATAATATTAACCCCAATACCGGTATGCCCATGACAGAAGACCAGGCTGAGGCTGCTTATATTGGCAATAACGCTGGCCAGTTTACCGATTTTAGTATTCCATGGTCGTTGCAAATGGGGGTATCTGTTCGTTTTTTCGAAAGCTTTAACCGCAGTACCCAAAAATTTAAAAAACAGTTTAGCAGCGATATTAATTTGAGCGGATCATTAAAGCTTACCGAAAAATGGCAGATGAGTGTATCTACTTTTTATAATTTTTCTCAAAGCGAATTGGGCATGGTGTCCTTGTCTATTGCCCGTGAAATGCATTGCTGGCAAATGTCTATATCTGTATCTCCGGTAGGTAATAATAAATTTTTCAGCATTAATATCAGCCCCAAATCATCATTGCTTAGGGATGTAAAAATTAATCGTACCCGCTATTTCTTTGATAATCCTTAGTGTACTGTTTTTTCGGAAGGTATCAGCTGGCTAATATCTGCTTTAGCAAAGGCATTTAACTGCTGAAGATTTAGCGTGGTGTTGTTTTGCTCTTCATTACGGTGATACATTGGTAAAAATTTTGCCCCTACCACTACCTCGTTTAATGTGTAAGATGTTTTAGCCACTACGGTATTGCTAAACATATCGTCAAACGCTTTTATCAATACCAATAGTTCTCCTTTAATGTTGCCAAAATCTTGCTGTGTAAATTTATAAAAAGGGCTTACTTCGTTTATGGGATGCACTATCGTCCAGCTAAGGGTAAGTGCATTTACACGGCTGTACTCAAGGTCCATCTGAAAAAATTTGTTTACCCATTGCCCGTTTTCTTCCAGCGTAATGCCTGCTGTAATTTTTGCCTCGGCATCGGTAAGGTAATTGTTTTTATAAGGGGCAACCCTTATCATAAGTGCTACTCCATCTTTAAACGGCGCTATCACTGCATTTTGGCTAAATTGTAAATAGGCCCTTGGTTTACTAAAGCGGCCATAAAACAAGCCCGTGGCAATGGCAAAACTTAGTAAGCCAATGAGGGCTTCTATTGCCGCTACAGCACTTGTTAAAAAACCATTGGGGTTAATGCGGCCATAGCCTACCGTAGTAAATGTTTGGGCACTAAAAAAATAAGCTTCGCCAAATTTGCCTAATTCTGTAGTGGCATCCATGCCTCCCAGGTTTTGTACGCCGATGGCATAATAAATACATGCAAAAACAAAATTGATGCAGATATAAAATAACAGCAACAGCAGTAAAAATTTACCACTGCTCATTTGCAGCAGGGTGTGGTACCAACTGATTTGTTTAAAAAATGATACGCCGGTTTTTTTAATATTTGGTTGCCCATTTTTATTAATCAGCCTGCCGCCATAATCTGCATTATTAATGCCAAAGCCGGTGTTTATAACCGTTTTGGCCTTTTGATTTATCTTTTTTAAAAAAGCCATATAGATATAATATAAAGATTGATGAAACCTTGCGGTAAGCCATTGTTGCCGCCACGTATACCAGTAAATGTAAAAATATAGTTTTTGGGCTTGCGGTGCTTTTGATAAATTTGATGTTATGAATGTAGTATGGCTGGCAAGCTGGTATCCCAACAGAACAAGCATCAGCAATGGCGATTTTATTGAGCGCCATGCAAGGGCTGTAGCTCCGCATGTACAGCAGCTTTCCGTTATCAGCGTGGTAAAAGATGATGCCCTGCCCGCCGGCATCGTACAACTGGAGGAGTACAGGGATGGTAACCTGCTGGTGCTGCAGGCATATTATGGTGCTAAAAGTGGGGGTGTGGTGCGTAAGATTTTTTCGCAGCAAAAATACCGGCAGCTACAATGGCAGCTATACCAGCAAGTAGTTGAAAAATATGGGGTACCCATGTTGGTACATGTACATGTAGCGCTAAGGGCAGGCCTTTTTGCTGTTTGGTTAAAAAAAAAATGGGGAGTGCCTTATGTACTTTCTGAGCATTGGTCGGGGTATTTTAAAGAAAGCCAGCCCAACATTTATCAAATGGGCTGGCTATACCAGCAACTGGTAAAAAGGGTGCTGCAGCATGCCTCATTATTATTGCCCGTAACCCGGCACCTGGGGCAAACCATTGTAGATGCATTTGAGCAAGTGCCTTATCATACGGTGCCCAACGTGGTGGATACCCACCTTTTTACCTACCAGCTTGCCAAGGCAGATGCCTTTACATTTATCCATCCCTCGTATATGAACTATTCTAAAAATCCAGAGGGCATATTACAGGCTTGTGCTTTACTAAAAGAAAAAGGCTACAGCTTTAAGCTTTTAATGATTGGCAACCGGCCACCGGCATTGATACAATTGGCCACCGATATGAAGTTGATAAACACCGTGGTGTTTTTTGAGGATGCACAGCCTTATCGAACCGTAGCCCAGCGCATGCAGCAGGCCAATGCACTACTATTGTTTAGCCGGTACGAAAGCCTGCCCTGCGTAGTGCTGGAAGCCCTGTGCTGCGGCCTGCCCGTTATCAGTAGCCGGGTAGGTGGTATACCCGATGTAATAGACCATACCAATGGTATTTTAATTGATAAATATGCCATCAACGAATTAACAGACGCCATGGCGCAGGTGATTAACAATTATCAATATTACAACCGGCCTCAAATTGCCGCTGCTGCCAAGGCCCGGTTTAGCTATCCCATTGTAGGCGCAGCTATTGCAGCTATATATAAAGAGCAGGCAGCTGCTGCCCATCGGCCAGCCAGCAATTAATGGACAAGGCAGCAAATACACCTAAACAATTATAAGCCTTGCCTTCGTTCAACAAGCAGGCTTTAATTATTTCTGATTTCGAAAAATACTAGTTGCATCACCAGTTTACCACAGGCGGTTATTTGTTACTTTTGCACCCATCCATTTATAAGGAAGATTGTTTATGGCAAAAATTGCAATTAATATAGCAACCGGAAGTTTACAGCAAGATGAAATAATTGTAGGCATCGATCTTGGCACTACCAATAGCTTGGTGGCCATCATTCATCCCGAAACAAAACAACCCGTTGCTTTAAAGGAACACGACAGCAGCTCTTTGGTTCCATCAGTTATCCATTTTGATGAAACGGGCAATGTGGTAGTGGGTGAAGAAGCCAAAAAACAATTAATCAGCCAACCCCAAAACACTATTTTTTCTGCCAAAAGGCTAATGGGAAAATCGTATAACGATATAAAGGATAATGCTGCTTTTTTCACCTATAAAGTAATTGACGACAATACAGAGAGCCTGGTAAAAGTGCAGGTGGGCAATAAGTTTTACAGCCCCATCGATTTATCTTCTTTTATTTTAAAGGAATTAAAAACACGGGCAGAGCATATTTTAAAAACACCCGTTAATAAAGCTGTTATTACTGTGCCGGCTTACTTTAACGATGCCCAGCGGCAAGCCACCCGTGATGCTGGTAAACTGGCCGGGTTGGATGTGTTGCGTATTATAAACGAGCCCACAGCTGCAAGCCTTGCGTATGGTATCGGGCTTGATAAATCCGAAGAAAAAACCATTGCCGTATACGATTTGGGTGGTGGCACTTTTGATATTTCTGTTTTGCATATTGCAAATGGCATATTTGATGTGCTAAGCACACATGGCGATACTTATTTGGGTGGCGATGATATTGATAAGGCGATAGTGCAATATTGGCTGCAGCAAGCAGGTATCGGTACCGAAAAAATTGAGGCAGATAAAAATTTTACGCAGGCTATCCGGCTTAAGGCTGAAAAGGCTAAAATAGCCCTCTCTCAGTCAGATGATTTTGAAGATGAGCTAAACGAATTAAAGCTTAGTATTAGCAAACAAACATTTGAGGCACTGATACGCCCCTTGATAGATACAACCATAGGCTGCTGCAAAAAAGCATTAAAAGATGCAAGCCTGCAACCCGGGGATATTGATGCAGTGATAATGGTGGGAGGCAGCACAAGGGTACCATTGGTAAAACAGATGGTAGGTCAGTATTTTGGTAAGTCCGTAAACGATACCGTTAACCCGGATGAAGTGGTGGCAATGGGTGCAGCCATACAATCGGATATATTGGCAGGCAATACAAAAGAGTTGTTATTGCTGGATGTTACTCCCCTAAGCCTTGGTATAGAAACTATGGGTGGATTAATGGATGTGTTGATACCCCGTAATTCAAAAATTCCCAATAAAGCCAGCCGGCAATACACCACTTACAAAGATGGGCAAAGCGGTATGAAGATAGCCGTGTACCAGGGCGAAAGAGATATGGTAAAAGACAACCGAATGCTGGCCGAATTTAACCTTACCGGTATACCGGCGATGCCTGCCGGATTGCCCAAAGTAGAGGTGAGTTTTTTAATTAATGCAGATGGCATTTTAATGGTAAAAGCCAGGGAGTTGAGGAGTGGGGTAGAGCAGCAAATTGAAGTAAAACCGCAATATGGCCTTACAGATGCAGCGTTGGAGCAGATGCTGTTAGACTCCATTACACATGCCAAACAAGATATTGCTACCCGTGCACTGGTAGAAGCCCGAACGGAAGCCGACCAGTTATTAGCTGTAACAGAAAAATTTATTCAAAAAAATGCTGGTTATTTAGCCCAGCAGGAGTTAATGGATACCGCCGCCGCTATGCAGGCATTGCAATTGGCCAGCACAATGGATGATAAAGACCTGATTCATCAAAAGATTGAAGCACTTAACAGCATTTCCCGTCCTTATGCAGAGCGGGTGATGGATGAGGCCGTGGCTACTGCGATGAAGGGAAAAAACGTTTAACATATACTGCCATTAGCCCAATAATGCAGCCAATAAATGCTGCAAGGCTTAGCAGCATCATTTTTGTAACCAATACTGGTTCAAAAATGATGCTGATTTTTTTGCTGGCAGGCGTAGCTGCTGCACTCATAAAGCTGGTGCCGTACAATTGCATGGGGCGCTTTTGTTGGCCATCTACATACCACCAATGTGGATAGTAATTTTGCTGCAGCACCACCGCAGTATTGTTGCCAGCTTGTACCTGTACTTCAATTTTTTGGGGCGAAAAATAAATAGGCTCTACGTGGCTGTTACTATCTTGTATAAACAAATAAGGCTGGTTAAAATAATGATGGGAGGATGGCTTGGCCTGCTCATCAAAATACTGGCGTGTGTTAGTTAAAACAATGGGGTATAATACTTCTGTTGTGCTGCCTATTTGTTTGTTGTACATCGTCCAGTGGCCAATCATGTTATTGGTAATAACGGATCCGGTATCGTTTTTTAAGATAGGTTGCAGCCCGGGGGCAGGTATGCCTTTGGGCGATTGATTCAGCACCGCTTGTACGGTAGCAACACTGGTACTGCCTACACCTGTAAAGGGGATATTAAGCAGCGTGGCAAGTGCCAAATCAATTACTACAGTAGTGATTAATCTTTTATAATGATGGGTAAGCAGCGCATGGCAGGTAGCCCTTACCAATACCAATTGTATGCAGCCTTGCATCCAAAAACAATCATACCAGCTAATGCTGTTGATAAGCGTTTTTAATGTGGTGGCCAAGCCCCCGGCTTTTAGAGAGGGCTGCAGGTTAAATAAAAAACTATCCTTAAGTATAAAGCTGCCATATAAGCCACAAAAAATAGCCGCTACCAGTAAAAACTGTACGACCAATGCTGTTTTTTTTATTAATCCATTTGATGGCTTGTTGCCAATAAAATATTGGTTAAGTCCAATGGCACTATAAATAATAAAACAAAAAATAGCGATGATTCTAAACTCACCATTTAGCCGGATATAGCCCATCATCGGTAGTAGCTTATAAGCAACGGTTTTAAAAATTCCGCCTGTAGCAAGCAAGGCAAAAGCAATGCCGGTGAAAAGTAAAAAATATTGAAGCGGAGTTTTTTTTGTAAAAAAATTCATTCCTAAAAACAAGAGCATACAAATGCCCAAATAGCAGTTTCGCATGGATATATCTGTGGCAAAAAAAGCATCCTGCTTTACCGTGGTAAATGGCAACAACAAGCTTATCCAGCTTTGAGTGGTGGTGGGCATAAGTAAAGCACTTTGCAGGCTCAGTTTTTGCCCTCGTACAAAGTGAGGCAGTATATCTGCATATCCAGCAATCATACCGGCGGCCAGTATTAACAATAGTATTGCAAGCCCCAGGTGTTTAATGGCAAATTGCGGCCATTTTTTTTGTTGTTGCTGTAGTTGGCAGAATAAGCTGTAGGCAATAAAAAAATAGCCGCAACTAATAGTAATGCCCGGATGGGCAGAGGCAGCCAGCAGGTAAAAACAAATGGCAGCTATTAAATAATTGTACCAGTAGTTTTGGTGCAGCAGGCGGTGGTAGCTGTACAGGCACCAGGGCAACAATGCTGCCCCGCTAATCCAGTTAAAATGCTGCAAATGCCCCACCATGTAGCCACAGCACAGGTACGCAAGGGCAGCAATTAAACATACCTGCCGGCCTAACTTAAGCTGTTTGGTAAGTTGGTACATGCCAATAGCTGCCAACATAAGGTAAAGCAACAACTCCAGTGTAAAGCTGTAAGCATTGTATCCAACAGTGGCGGCAATTAGCCAGGTAATAGGGCTCCAAAAACCACTGCTCATATCGCCATACAATGGGTAGCCATAATTGATATAAGGATTCCATAAAGGCAAGTGCCCGGCATGCAGGCTTTCGCTCATAAAAAATTTTGGAGGAAAATAGCCAGTAAAAGCATCGTTTTTAATAAAGAATGTAAAAGATGCCGCAGGCAGGTACGCAATAAACAAAACAACTGTAAAAAATAAAATGGTTTTTAGAAATTGCCACTTTGAATTTGCGTAAAATTGCATGAACTAAAAGTACAGTATTTACACAAATGAGTGAAAGAACTTTTGATGCGTTTGATCCTTTTGCAGACAACTACCGCAGCATTCATACCCAAAATGTAAAGCTGAGTGGGGCAGATAGTTTTTACTTTGCCGAAATGAAAGTAAGGTTGCTGCAGGAGCATGAAACAAGTGTTAGCCAGCTGCAGGTGCTTGATGTTGGCTGCGGTGATGGCGCTACCGAATTATTTATGTTACGCCATTTTCCCCAATGGAAAGTGCAGGGTATTGATGTTTCAAAAAAAAGTATTGATGCGGCGCTGGCCAAAGGTTTAAGCAATGCTGCTTTTACGGTGTACAATGGCACAGATATGCCTTTTGATGATAATCGTTTTGATGTGGTGTTTGTAGCCGGGGTGCTGCACCATGTATCTTTTAACTTACACAAGCAACTGGTAAACGAAATAAGGCGGGTGCTAAAACCCGGCGGAAGGTTGTATCTTTTTGAGCATAACCCGTTAAACCCCTTTACCCGTTACCTTGTAAAAACATGTGTGTTTGATGCCAATGCCCGTTTACTTAAAAGCGGCTATGCTGTGCAGTTACTGGAGGCTAGCCGGTTGTTGCATACCCATAAAGACTTTATTATTTTCTTTCCCCGTAAGGGATTATTGTCGGGGCTTATCTTTTTAGAAAAACTATTAAAAAAAGTACCATTGGGGGGGCAGTATTTTATACGTGCCGTTAAAACCACTTAATCTATATTAATTGTTTCGTTTACCAGGTAGAGTGGCCGGTGTTTGGTTTCTGTAAATAAGCTGGCAATATACTCACCCAGCAAGCCAATGGCCAGCAATTGGGTACCACCTAAAAACATAATGGCAATAATGAGTGAGGTCCAGCCAGGTACTGTTTGCCCCTTAAAATGGGCATACAGTGCAAAAAGGCCGAAGCTAAAAGCAATTAGCGAAATGCTGGCGCCAGCCAGTAATGCCAGCCGCAGGGGTTTAAAACTAAAGGAAGTAGTGCCTTTTAAAGCCAGTTTAAGCATTTTGCCAAACGAGTATTTGGTTTTGCCATATTGCCTGGCG
Organism: Bacteroidota bacterium; assembly: GCA_039796475.1. Classification (GTDB taxonomy): domain Bacteria; phylum Bacteroidota; class Bacteroidia; order Chitinophagales; family Chitinophagaceae; genus Ferruginibacter. The sequence goes on from JBDKJT010000062.1 coordinate 13,082, forward strand.
GGAGCATCAAACTCAATGGTAGTGGTTTTATAACCAATCCAGC
>JBDKJT010000063.1:0-50941 GCA_039796475.1 Bacteroidota bacterium
TTTTAAATACATGAAAGACCTGCTGGAGCAAAATGGCTGCGGGCATATAAAAATATTTGGTGGTGGTGGCGGAACAATATTACCAAGTGAGATTGAAGAGTTACACAACTACGGCATTACGAAAATTTACAGCCCGGATGATGGCAGGAAAATGGGATTGGAAGGAATGATTGAAGATGTAGTACACACCTGTGCGGCCCCCTCTAAATCTACCTCCAAAGGGGAGACTTTCAAAGACACTGATAATTCAAAGCGTCATTATGTGCTTAACGAATGGAAGGACATTAAAAAAGTTGCTGAAGCTATTACACTTGCAGAAAGTGGCAAGTCGTACAAGCATTTGTTCAATGGAAAGACACATGAATATTTTGAGACGGCGGACAATTTTTATTACAAATCTCTAAAAGATTTTGCCCTTGCAAATAGAGGAAATCCAACTGAGGCAGAGAATGTGCTTTGGCAGCATTTACGGGATAAACAAGTTGCCGGAATAAAATTTAGACGGCAGCATATAGTTGATAAATATATTGCCGATTTTATTTCGTTGGAAAATAAATTGATAGTTGAAGTTGATGGAGCTATTCATCAACTACCTGAAAATAAAGAGAGCGACCAACAGAGAACTGAAAGATTAAATGAGTTAGGTTATAGTGTAGTTCGATTTACAAACAATGAAGTGTTACATAATATTGAGGGTGTAACAGCTGCTATAAAACAGAAGTGGCAGCAAATTGCAGAGTCTAAAGCCTCCCCCGTGGGGGGAGGTTTGGTGGGGGCTCCTGTATTGGGCATTACTGGAACCGGTGGAGCAGGAAAGAGCAGTGTAACAGATGAGATTGTACGCCGCTTTTTAAATAATTACACTGATAAAACCATTGCTGTAATTTCTGTTGACCCAAGTAAGAAAAAAACGGGTGGTGCTTTGTTAGGCGATAGAATAAGAATGAACTCTATTTCATCTCCACGTGCATACATGCGGAGTTTGGCAACAAGAGAAAGTGATAAAGCCCTGAGTGAATATGTGCAGGAAGCCATTGATATTTGTAAGGATGCCGGTTATGATTTTATTATTTTAGAAAGCGCCGGTGTGGGACAAAGTGATGCCAGCATTTTAGATTATGTGGATGTGAGTATGTATGTGATGACACCGGAGTATGGCGCCGCAAGCCAGCTGGAAAAAATAAACATGCTGGATTATGCAGATGTGGTGTGTGTAAACAAATTTGATAAAGCCGGCGCATTGGATGCATTGCATGATGTACGCAAGCAATACAAACGCAACCATAGCTTATGGACAGCTAAGGATGAAGAATTGCCTATTGTAGGAACTATTGCCGCACAGTTTAATGATGCTGGTGTAAACGAATTGTTTGAAAGACTGATGGAGAAAATTGCAGAAAAGTGCGGCGTAAAATTTCATGGTGATATAGAACATTATGTACACACAAAAGATACAGCCAGCCAGAGCACCATTATTCCGCCTAAAAGAGTAAGATACCTGGCAGAAATTGCAGAGAGTAATACAGAATATAATAAGTGGGTTGATGAACAAGCATCATTAGCAAGCAAGCTCTATCAGTTAAACGGAACCATTGCTTTAATAAATGAAAAGCTCGGCGAAGAAGTGAGCGCCAAAGTCTCTCCCTTGGGGAGAGATTTAGACAGGGCCATTACCCCTGATAATTTAGAACTCATCAACAATTGGTCTGCTGTTACAGAGCGCTATAAAAAAGAAGTGTATGAATTTAAAGTGAGGGATAAAATAATTAAGCAGCCGCTTATTTATAAAAGTTTATCCGGCACTAAGATCAGCAAAGTGTATTTACCAAAGTTTAAAGACTGGGGCGATATTTTAAAGTGGCAGTTGCAGGAAAATGTGCCGGGAGAATTCCCTTACACGGCCGGTGTGTTTCCTTTAAAAAGAGAAGGAGAAGACCCTACAAGAATGTTTGCCGGTGAAGGCGGGCCAGAGAGAACGAACAAACGTTTTCACTATGTAAGTTTGGGGCAGCCTGCAAAACGTTTATCTACGGCATTTGACAGTGTGACTTTATATGGTGAAGACCCTGATCACCGCCCCGATATTTATGGAAAAGTAGGTAACAGTGGTGTTAGCATTGCAACGGTGGATGATGCAAAAAAACTATACAGCGGTTTTGATTTGTGTGATGCAAAAACATCTGTAAGCATGACGATTAATGGCCCGGCACCCATGCTGCTGGCATTTTTTATGAATGCCGCTATTGACCAGCAATGTGAGAAATATATTATAGAAAATAATTTAAAGGAGGAAGCAAATAAAATCATCGAGGCAAAATTTGATATTGAAAAGCTGCCGAAATATATTGGTGTTGATGGAAAGCCCGTACATCATACAAAACTCCCTAAATCATCAGGGGCTTCAAAAGCCCCCTCCACGGGAGGGGATTTAGGGGAGGCCGCTTTACCCGAAGGCAATGATGGTTTAGGATTAAGATTGTTAGGATTAAGTGGTGCCGAAGTATTGCCAGCAGAAGTGTATGCACAAATAAAAGCAGAAGCATTAGCAACAGTAAGAGGCACCGTACAAGCCGATATTTTAAAAGAAGACCAGGCACAAAACACCTGCATTTTTAGTACAGAGTTTGCGTTAAAGCTGATGGGTGATGTGCAGGAATATTTTATTCAGCATAAAGTGCAGAATTTTTACAGCGTAAGCATCAGCGGTTATCATATTGCAGAAGCCGGCGCTAACCCAATAACGCAATTGGCATTTACATTAGCTAATGGGTTTACTTATGTAGAGTATTATTTAAGCCGTGGAATGAATATTGATGATTTTGCGCCTAACCTTTCTTTCTTTTTTAGTAATGGTATGGACCCTGAATATAGTGTGATAGGAAGAGTTGCCAGAAGAATTTGGGCAAAAGCAATGAAGAGCAAATACAAAGGCAATGACCGCAGCCAAAAATTAAAATACCATATTCAAACAAGTGGCCGCAGTTTACATGCGCAGGAAATTGACTTTAATGATATTAGAACAACACTGCAGGCGCTGTATGCTATTTATGATAACTGCAACAGCCTTCATACAAATGCTTATGATGAAGCTATTACCACACCCACAGAAGAAAGTGTTAGAAGGGCAATGGCCATTCAATTAATTATAAACAGAGAACTAGGTACAGCAAAAAATGAAAACCCCAATCAGGGCTCTTTCTTAATTGAAGAATTAACTGATTTGGTAGAAGAAGCTGTGATGAATGAGTTTCACCGCATCACCGAACGTGGGGGTGTGTTAGGTGCTATGGAAAGAATGTATCAACGAAATAAAATACAGGAAGAGAGTTTGTATTACGAAACATTAAAACACACAGGAGAATATCCTATAGTTGGTGTAAATACTTTTTTAAGCAAAAATGGTTCGCCAACAATTTTGCCAACAGAAGTAATACGCAGCACTACAGAAGAAAAAGAAAATCAAATCACCGCATTAAAAGCATTTCAGCAAAGGCATGCAGAAAAATCTGCCGCTATGTTAAAGCAGTTGCAGCAGGTTGCCATTAACAACGGTAACTTATTTGCCGAGCTGATGGAAACAGTGAAGTATTGTTCGCTGGGGCAAATTACCAATGCGCTGTACGCTGTCGGGGGACAGTATCGGAGAAACATGTAGCGCTTGCCGTATTTACCATAAGCGTACAGCCAATACAATATATATTAGCACATATTTTAGTAACAGCTATTAGCAAATATATCAAGCTAAAAAGCACAATTATTCATTTACAGCCCCTATCGCTTACTGCTTTTACTGCAAGCGCTATCCCCGTTTTTGTAGTAAATAATTCTACTGCTGTATAGACAAATTTGTAAACAACCAGCCATTAGCTAATCCCAAAAGCCTGGTTGCAATATTTCATTTTTTGCTACGTTCCCCTAATCCAGCTGCTGCTTTTAAAATTACTAAAAACCCCAGCCGCTGCTTTACTCTACGCCCTATCGTTACATTACTCAAACTCAAAAACCAACTACTATGAGAGTTGTAATCTTAGGAAATTTTTTACCACGCCGTTGTGGCATTGCCACTTTTACAGCCAATCTTGCCAACGCTATTACTTTGCCAGCAAATAAAAAAGAAGCCGGCAATGAAGTTATTGTTGTTGCCATGAACGACAACAATCAAACCTACAATTACCCACCAATTGTAAAACATTGTATAAGCCAGCACGACAAACAAGATTACCTGGCCGGCGCTGATTTTATTAACCAAACGGGTGCCGATGTATGCATTGTACAACACGAGTTTGGCATTTATGGTGGCGAAAGCGGCGTATTTATTCTGGCATTGATGCAGCAGTTAAAAATGCCTATTGTTACTACCGTACATACAGTATTGCAAACCCCCTCTTACCATGAAAAGCATATTATAAAAAAAATGGGAGAGCTTTCTCAAAAAATGGTGGTAATGAGCAAACTGGCAGTAAATTTTTTATCTACAATTTATAAAATACCACTACAAAAAATTGCCATCATTCACCACGGTGTACCCGACTTTAGTGTTTATAAAAAAGCACCCGCTGCTTTAAATTACCCGGGCAAAAAAGTATTAAGCACCTTTGGCCTTTTGGGTAGAAGCAAGGGAATAGAAACTGTAATTAATGCTTTGCCAGATGTAGTGGCACAGCACCTCAATATCGTATATGTTGTGCTTGGGCAAACGCATCCCAATGTAAAAAAATATTGTGGCGAAGAATACCGGGATTATTTAAAACAGCTTGCTATTGAAAACGGTGTTGCTGCCAATGTAATTTTTGAAGATGGCTTTATTGATGAGGATGAGTTGAGAAATTTTTTACTAAATACCGATATCTACATAACACCATATTTAAATAAGGGCCAAATAACAAGCGGCACCATTTCATATGCTTTGGGCGCTGGCGCCTGCATAGTATCAACACCTTTTTGGCATGCCGAAGAATTATTAACTGATGGCAGGGGCAAAACATTTGCTTTTGGCAATAGTGAAGATTTAGCCAGCACACTGTGCCAGTTACTGGATAATCCGCAGGAAATAAAAAGGATTAAAGCAAAAGCTTTTGACTATGGTAAAAAAATGTATTGGCACCGAATAGGGCAACATTATAATAAAATGTTTGAAAAAATTATCGCAGCCCCGCTGCCAGTTCATCCACAAAATGATTATAAAAAAATTGCATTGTCACCTAAGTTTAGTCTCGATCATTTAAGAAGGCTTACAGATAATACAGGCGTGGTAGAACATGCCAATTACTCTGTGCCAGATTACAAGGAGGGCTATTGCTTAGATGACAATGCCCGTGCATTATTGCTTGTACTTACCGCCTACGAACTGGGTGCCGACAAGCAATCAATTGAGTTGGCAGACACCTACCTGCAGTACATTAAACTGATGCAAAAAGAGGATGGGCTTTTTCACAACGACATGAGCTTTGACAAAAGGTTTTTAGACGAAACAGGCTCTGAAGATGCTTTTGGCAGAACCATGTGGGCGATAGGTTACCTGGTACGCCTGGCCCCCAACGATGGACATTTTCAATTTGCAAAAGACATCTTTTTTAAATCCTTTCACCAGTTTGAATTGTTGCAATCTGTAAGGGCAATAGCCAATACAATGATGGGCATCTGCCATTTCTTAAAACGCTATCCGGATAATGAAAGGGTGATGCATATACTTTGTGTATTAACCAGCAAACTTACCCGGCAATATGATGACGAAAAGGATGGCAACTGGAAATGGTTTGAACCTGTATTGTGTTACGATAATGCTATATTACCACTGGCACTCTGGCAATCTTATGCCATTACCAGAAATAAAGCAGTGCGTAGTATTGCCAAAGAAACAACGGATTTTTTAGACCACGAATGCAGCAAAAACGGCCACCTTTCTTTAATTGGCAATACCTGGTATTACAAAGGCGAGGCAAAGCCTGCACAGGGTCAGCAACCCATCAATGCTATGGCATTGGTAATGATGTATCAAAAAGCCTGGAAGGTTACAAAAGAGGAAGCATACTATCAAAAAATGCACACGGCCTTTTCGTGGTTCCTGGGTAATAACGATTTGTGTATCCCTTTATATGATGAGGAGTCAAAAGGTTGTTGCGATGGACTGGAGCCAAACAGCATTAACAGAAACCAGGGTGCAGAAAGTACTATATCCTACTTACTGTCACAGCTAGCCGTAAAAAGTGCAGAGATGGAAATGCTTTCGCAGCAACAAACAACTACTACACAATCATCACCCAACAAATTAATATCATTGGTAAAGCAGGAGAACCTGGCTAGGGTAAAAACGGTGTAAAAGTAATACTGTCATATGTTGCCCGGCGATATTATATCGTCGGGCTTTTTTATTCCCTACAAATTATACATCAATAAAAATCAAACCGCAGGTTGTATAAAATTGGTGAAAGCAAAAACCTGGCAGGTGATGGCCAGGTAATGCTTAAATATCAAGATATGAAAAAGCCCTTATGAATGACAATGCAAAGTGAAGCAGCAATGAAGTTTCAAATTATTTAGCGCTAAATATTTTATGCAGGCGAAGTTGTAACAAATCAGGCGCTACCGGTTTTCGCAAGTACTCTACAGCACCCATTTTTAAGCCCTTTATTTCATCCGCCTCAGAGGTATGGCCACTCAAAAAAACCACTGGCACTTTTATATTTTTGCTTTGCATAAATTCCAGCAACTGGTACCCGGTAAAATTGGGCATACAAATATCAGACAAGATGAGGTCGTAATTTTTTTGTGCAATTTTTACAAGTGCCTCCAATCCATCCACCGACACATCTACTTCGTATCCCTGTGTGTGCAGTATTTTTTGCAAAATCATGGTATTGGTAGATTCGTCATCCACCACCAGTATTTTTTTAGCAGGCGCCGGCTCAGCATTTGCAGCCCCATCTGCATACACAAAATTGTCAAAAAGATTATGCAGCGAAACATATGCAAAGCCAGAGCTAGTATCGCTCATGGCATAAGGAATAATAAGATTATCGTTGTGAATGATAGAACCGCAGGAGTACACCACATTAGGCACATAGCCTTCTCTTTCTGTTTCGTTGGCTACCAGCAAGGGATTGGTGATTTTTGCCAACACCTTGGTAGGGTCGTCTAAGTCCAGCAAAATTGCACCCAGCACATAACGCCGCATAGCGCCAACACCATGTGTAATTACCAGCCATCCCTTATCGGTTTCAATTGGTGATCCTGAGTTACCAAGCTGCACAAACTCCCATGGAAATACAGGCTCCTGCAGCAAAGTTGCTTCTCCATCCCAGTTGTTAATCTGGTCGCTAAACAAGATGTAATTATTTTCGCCGTCATGCCTCGATAGCATGGCATATTTTCCATTTATTTTTCGGGGAAATAAGCCCATGCCTTTGTTTTGGGCATTTTTGCCATAAATGGGTATTACTTTAAAAGTGTAAAAATCGCTGGTTTCTAACAACTGCGGCAGTATCATAAATCCATTGTAAGCCGTATAGGTGGCATAGTATTTAACCGAGCCATCGTCGTCGGTAAATTTTACAAAACGGGCATCTTCTATCCCGTTGCTCTCTGCATCTGTTACAGGAAAAATTACTCTTTCGCTGATGGAGGTATCTAACGAAAACCCAATTTGATAATGGGCGTTGGCAATTAGTTTTATATCCTGCAAAACAGCGCCATTGCTTATGGTAAGTTCATTACACTTAATGTATTCATTAATGCTGTGCCTAAGCTCTCTAAACAAAAAAGTATCGCCCAGCGGGTTAAGAATACTATCCACAAACAAAGTATTATCTGGGTGTACTGCCTCAATTTTTTTTCTAAAATCTGCTTTCTGGTATTCATGCAGCTGTATTGTTTCTGCCACATCCACCAATTTACTTACCGGGCTAAACTCAAGGTTATTATCTTTATCCAGCACCCCACCTCTAAATCCGATAGATGACACATGCCCCTCACCCGTGGCTCTAAAACTTACAATTACCCTTTTCTGTCCATTTTCAAGGTGAGACTGATCAGGATCTTCTACCATGGAAGGATTAAAAAAAGCGGCCGACTCAATAGAATATTCATGCGTAAAATAAGCACCAATCAATAATTTTCTCTCCCTTGAAAACTTGTTAGCATCTAAGCCTACTTGCTCTGCCAAAGGCATTACCCTGTCGAAATGTTTTAAAAAAATACGGGTAATATTACGATGCCTGTTACTAAAGTCACGAAGCGTTTGGTTTAATACCTGCACTGCATCTTCTTCATGCATGGCTGCCACCCGGCTAATAATTTTTTTGGCCCTGCTTTCGCCACCAGGCATAAAAAAACGAACAATAACTCTTTTGGGATCCGGAGAAAAAAAAGGTTTTAGCCGGTTGATAAGAATGGCCATAATCGCATTTTAATTGTATGTTAACTTTTGGGGTTGTTTAATGGCTAACGCTTTAATGGTTGCTTAAGTATGATAACCGATTACCAATGAAATGAAATGGGCATTTATAGTTTTTTTTCTACAAAAAGCCCAGCACTTTATACCGGCATTGCGGCAGGCAACATCAACCAGTTTGGTAAAAAACAGTAACCCTCATCTCACCTTTTGCTGTATACCAGCAGTTACATCTTTTAACCATCGATATAAAATGCAGTTAATGATACAGGAGATATTTTTCTATCGCAAGCAATAGCATCAGGCAAAATATTTAACTGGTTAAATGTTAACGCAACGTTATCAAATCGTCTTTTTAGCATCAAAAATAGTGGATACTGCAACTGTAAAACAAAGTTGGTCATCATAAAACAAAATTCACAAAACACAATACCAGCAAGGGTTTTAGTTTTTTATTTTGATATTTAGAATAAGTAAACCAATACAAATTTGGATAACGCCATTAAAATACCCCCGCTATCTTTGCGTTAATAATCGAAATTAATCCGTGGAAATAGCAAGATTAGTTTTTTAAGAAAGCGAAACCATCATAATAAAAACCTTCGCTTGTATTATACCCAAAAGGCAATAAGCTGCCAGGTATTTCTCCTAACGTTTGCACTAACATTTATCGCTGCATGAAAATGGCTGTTGTACAGCTAACAGGAAAGTATTTTTTAAAAACTAAAAATAAAAAACAATGAAAAAAATCAAGAACATCGCAGTAGCACTTTTAGCAATCGTGTTATTTGCCAGCAACAGTTTTGCAGGTACACCGGCAAAAAACATTAACGCAATTGTTGACGAACCAACAGCAGAACAATTAGTGGTAAACTTTTTAGGAGAAGAAGGCAATTACCTGGTTTTTCAAGTGGTAATTAAGCCCGGCTCAAACAAAAGTGTATCATTAGCTGTAACCGATAAAGCTGAAGGCGAGTTGTACAACTCTGTATTTAGCACTACAAAAACGCAAACATTTAAGATTGAAAAAAGAGACAACCAGGAGTTAGAGTTTAACTTGGTTTCTGGCAAAAAAAGCGTGTCAAAATCTTTTACAATTATCCCAGTTATTACATTATCAAAACTGTAATAGTTCAACGATTAATTGAAATTATTTTGATTCGCTGCCATGCTACATTCAATTAAAAATGCAAAAAAACATCATCCTGCACTGTAGGTTTATCAATGAGTGATACTACTGCAGGATGATTTCCTAACCGGTAGCAAGTGTAAAAAATCAGCTGCACTGCCACTATCAATGCAGTGAACTATCAATATACCCGCCGAGTACAAATAAGTAGCATATGCTGCCCCCTTTGATTAACCATAAATCCATAGATTAAGCGCCAGCACCACATCTGCACAAAACCTTCACACCTGCTTACTACAAAAGCAACCATTTTTTTTTAAGGCCTTGCTTACCTCAATTGCATAAAGCACCACCCATTGTTTGCCTCACTTATTTTTATTAAAAATCCTCTACAATTAACATACCTCCATGGCATGCTTGTATATTAAAAACAGCTTGCTCTTTTTCTAAAGCGAAAAATAAATATGGTTGATAAAAGGCTGCATGTCGTAAAACTCCTTCACTTGCCGTAATTTTTTTTAAGATGAACAATAAAATTTAAAAAACAGTATTTAATAAACTGTACCCTTGCAGATATTGACAGGCAGCACATCATTGCTGCCATCAAAATGATTATTTTTATCGCCGCAAGTGTATAGTGTAGCAAGTGATTGGCGGCGAAGATTTAAACAAATGAGCTTATGACAGCAGAACACCAACGGCTATCCGTTAATAATAAAAAACCCATCCCACTTGAACAATGGGGGCCCTACCTCAGCGAAAGACAATGGGGCACAGTAAGAGAAGACTACAGCAATACAGGCGATGCATGGGGCTATCTTCCATTTGATCAATCGCATTACCGTACGTATAGATGGGGAGAAGATGGCATTGCAGGCATATCAGATTACTTTCAAAATCTTTGCTTTGCCGTGGCGCTGTGGAATGGTAAAGATAAAATTTTAAAAGAACGCCTCTTTGGTGTGGGTAATTACGATGGCAATCATGGTGAGGATGTAAAAGAACTTTACTTTTACGAAGACAATATTCCCACCCATTATTTGATGGAATATTTGTACAAGTATCCGCAAAATGAGTTCCCGTATGACGACTTGCTTAACAGCAACAGAAAACGTAGTAAGCTTGACCCCGAGTATGAAATACTGGACACTGGCATATTTGACAACAATGAATATTTTGATGTAAGGGTTACTTATGCCAAACAAAATCCACAAGATATTTATATAAAAATAGCTGTTACCAACAAAGCTTCCGTTGCAGCGTCGCTATCTGTATTACCTACCCTTTGGTGCTACAACCGTTGGGCTTTTACACCAGACGAACCCCGCCCTGTTATAAAATTTAAAGACAAAACATCCGTAACGGTTACCCATCACCGGTTAGGTAATTATTATTTTTATTACCAGGCTGCTGCCGACACACTGTTTACAGAAAACGAAACCAACTTTTTTAAGTTTAATGGAACCGGAGACGAAAATGCATTTACCAAAGATGCTTTTCATGATGCAGTTATAAAAGGCACCAACCGTACCCAACTTCATGAAAAAAAATCGGGCACAAAATTTTCGCCGGTATATGAGCTAACCTTACAGGCAGGCGAAACAAAAACCATTTATTGCAGGCTTACCAATAAGCAAGATGATAAACCTTTTGCTGTAGGATTTGAAAAAATATTCACCGTACGCAAGCAGGAGGCAGATGATTTTTACAATGTAATACTACCCACCGATATTGATGAGGACTTAAAAAATATACAACGCAAAGCACTGTCTGGTTTGTTATGGAGCAAGCAATATTATCATTACGATGTAGAGCGCTGGTTAAGCAGCAGCGATGGCATAACACCGGTAAACGATGCCAAACAAAATGGCCGTAATAACGATTGGAAACACTTGAAAAACCAGGATGTTATTGCCATGCCAGATAAATGGGAGTACCCATGGTATGCCGCCTGGGACCTTGCTTTTCACTGCATTGCACTGGCCATGGTAGATATGACCTTTGCCAAACACCAGCTGCAGCTGATGATGAGAGAGTGGTATATGAAACCCGATGGCCAATTGCCAGCTTACGAGTGGAATTTTGGTGATGTAAATCCGCCGGTACAAGCCTGGGCTGCATTAGAAATTTACCGTATTGAAAAAGAAACTTATGGGGCAGGCGACGTACTTTTTTTAAAGCGGGTGTTTCAAAAACTACTCATCAATTTTACCTGGTGGATCAACCGAAAAGACCGTAACGGTAACAATATTTTTGAAGGAGGATTTTTAGGCCTTGATAATATTGGCGTATTTAACCGAAGCCACCACCTTACCGAAGGCATGCAGCTGGAGCAGGCTGATGGCACCAGCTGGATGGGCATGTATGCATTAAATATGATGGACATGGCCATTGAAATTGCCAAACACGATATTTCGTTTGAAGATTCTGCCACTAAATTTTTTGAGCACTTTGTACTCATTGCAGAATCGCTCAACAGCCACTCTTTATGGAATGACGAAGACAAGTTTTTTTACGATACCCTTTGTATAGCCGGCCACGATCCGTTGCCACTTAAAATACAAAGCATTGTTGGCCTCACCAGCCTGTTTGCAGTAAGTACCATATCAAAAGAAACATTTGATAAGCTGGATGATTTTAAAAAAAGGGTTACCTGGTTTGAAAACTACCGGGAAAAAAATAACCGCTTTTGGCCCAATGAAGAAAGAGGCGATGGTGAAGAGGTATTAATATCGCTGGTAAAAAAAGACCGGCTGCTGCACTTGCTAAAAAGACTGTTGAACGAAAGCGAATTTTTATCAGAAGGTGGTATAAGGGCATTATCTAAATATCATAAAGACAACCCCTACTCTGTAATTATTGATGGCATACATTACACCATACAATACGACCCCGGCGATTCTACCAGTAATTTATTTGGTGGCAACAGCAACTGGAGGGGCCCTGTATGGATGCCCATTAATTACCTTATCATACGGGCTATCAGAAAGTATGGCGAGTTTTATGGCGATAACCTTAAAGTGCAATGCCCCGATGGTACAGGCGAAATGAAAAATCTTATTGAAGTTGCCGACACTTTAACCAAAAGAGTAATCAGCCTTTTTGCAAAAGATGAGCAGGGTGCCCGAAAATCTTACGGCGATTATAACTGGTTTTACAAGCGGCCGGGCAACGAAAACCTGCTGATGTTTTACGAATACTTTCATGGCGATACTGGTGCTGGCCTTGGCTCAAGCCATCAAACCGGGTGGACATCGCTGGTGGCCGATCTTATTGGTGGCCGAGAAGTAAAAGATGTGGATTTAAGGCAGATGATGCGTAACAAAATATTGGCTTCAGCATCAACGGAAGAATAAGCTCCCGTAGATGCTGTGTTAAAACATAGTTTCGGCAAGGGCTACACTTTCTGGCTTACCAACATCTACCAGCCTGTCGCCACTATGGTTATACCCATATATCCCATGTGTAGCAGCAAGGCTCAGGTAAGTATCTACCAACGAAAATTTTCCTTGCTGTGGTATCAAATCAAAAACAGCGGGCTCAAATATTACCACGCAACTGTAGGCCATGGGCGTTAAGTCTGGCTTGTTAATAGCGATTCTTTTTTCGCCAGTGGCACTATTTTCCCATCCGCAAAGGCGGTTATCTGCATCAAACAAAAAGTTACGGGATGATTTTCTGTTGCTTATACCAAAACTAATCAGTCCTTTTTTTTGATAATGAAATTGAAGTAAACGGTGCAGGTTAAGATCGGTAAGTATATCTGCATTGAGTGTAAAAAATGGCAGCTCGTTTTTTAGCAAGTTTTTTGCCTTTAATAAGCCACCGCCTGTTTCCAGCACCTGGCTGGTTTCGTCGCTTATAACAATATTACTGCCCCAGCCCTTATTGCTTTGTACAGCAGCTATTACCTGGTCGGCAAAATGATGCACATTTACCACCACATTGGTAATACCGTATTGCTGCAGGTACTCGATATTTCGTTGTAATAAAGATTTGCCATTTACCATAGCCAATGCTTTAGGGTGGCTATCCGTCCACGGTTTAAAACGGGTACCCAGCCCTGCTGCAAATATCATGGCATTGCATTGCTTAAGTGTATTGATAGGCGATAGGTGCATGTGTACAGGTTTGATAAAAAACAGTTTTTATGAGTTAACCGGTGTGGTTTTCCAATTTGTCTGGTTGGTATGGGCCAGCTCAATTTTTACTTTAAACTTGTTGCGCAGGTGCCGTGCCAGCGCCTCGGCGGCATACACACTGCGGTGCTGACCACCGGTACAGCCAAAATTAATGGTAAGGTGTGCAAAGCCCCGTTTTATATAGTCTTCTACCGAAATATCCACCAGGCTAAACATGCTGTTTAAAAAATCTGGCATTTTGGTGCGTTGCTCTAAAAAATCTTTTACCGGCTTATCTAAGCCAGACAGGTGTTTGTATGCATCAAAACGGCCGGGGTTAAGTATCCCCCGCATGTCAAACACAAACCCTCCGCCGTTGCCAGATTCGTCTTGCGGATAGCCATTTTTGATAAACGAAAAGCTGTTGATGTTTACCAGCAGTGGCGTATCAGCAGTAGCTTGTACTGGTGTAAACTCATCCAGCACTTGGTTGCTGATACATATTTCCAGCACTTTTTTAAACTCAGGCAATGCAATGCCCAGGCTATGATGCTCCACAAACCAGCGCAGGTTTTGCAACGCCAGCGGAATGCTGGTTAAAAAATGTGCCTTACGCTCAAACAAACCTCTAAAGCCATACGCCCCTAACACTTGCAGCAAACGGATTAGTACATAACCATTATACTGGCTGCGAAAAATTTGCCTGTTTATTTCTTCCCCTACTGTTGCTTCAAAGGCATCCATATAATCATCCAGCAAACCCTGCTTCCAATCATCAGGCAGGTTAGCTTTGGCCTGCCATAATAAGGAGGCTACATCGTATTGTGGTGCACCCTTCATGCCTCCCTGGTAATCTATAAAATGCACACGGGCATTTTTATCTACCATAATATTGCGGCTCTGAAAATCCCGAAACATAAAAAATTTATACTCGGTATGAGAGAGATAATTGCTGAGGGCCTCAAAATCTTTAATAAGGTTTTGCTTATCGTATGGCCGGCGCAAGGCATCTAAAAAATAATATTTAAAATACAGTAAATCGGCCATGATAGCCTCTTTGCCAAACGATGCGTTGGTAAGGCATTTTTTATAATCCATACCATCATGCCCATGTACTTGCAGGCGGGCCAACTGCTGCAGGCTTTGTTGGTATAAATGATAAACAGGTTGCCGGTACCCTTGCTTTTCTAATTCATCCAGCAACGAAGTGTTGCCAAAATCTTCTTGTACATAAATACGCTTATCTGCACTTACGGCCAGTATCCTTGGTGTACGCAGGTTTTTTGCAGCAAAATGAGCTGAAAAATAAATAAAGGCCTCATTCTCTTTAACATTTGCACCACATGTGGCAATATAGCTGCTATCGGCTGTGTGTAGCCTAAAATATTGCCGTTCGCTGCCTGCCTGCGGCAATTTATCAACAGCGGTAATGGCAGCAGTTGAAAAAGCATTAAACACAGCCGCAATTTCCTGTATGGTTGATTGCATTGATTAATTTAAAATAGTTAGTCGTAAAAATAGAGCATTTGCAGCAAATCATTTTAGGGCAAACGCTACAGCAGCCTTTGCATGCAGTAAAGTAGTATCAAAAAGTGGGATAGCTACCTCCTGCTGTTTTATTAAAATAGGCAACTCGGTACAACCCAAAATAACAGCTTGTGCCCCTTGTTGCCGCAGCGTTTCAATTATTTGCAACACGCCTTGTTTTGTTTCAGGCAAAAAAACTCCCTTACCCATTTCGTTATAAATGGCATTGTTGAGGTAATGCATACCAGCTTCATCAGGCACCATTGTTTGTATACCCAATGCTGCCAGGTGAGCCTTATAAAAATCAAACTGCATGGTATAGCGGGTACCCAATAAAGCCACTTTGGTAAGTTGCTGCTGGCCAATTGCCTCACCTGTTACGGCAGCAATATGTATCAGCGGTATGTTTACCGATGCTGCAATGGTATCGGCAATATGGTGCATGGTGTTGGCGCCAATAACGATACACTCTGCGCCGGCATTTTCAAGCTTTTGTGCCAAACTGCACATCATTTCAGCCATCGCTGGCCAGTTACCCGCCAGGGTAAGCGTTTTTATCTCCTCAAAATTAACGGAGTACATCAGCAGCTTGCAGGAGCTAGCCCCACCCAATTGCTCGTTGGTTAGCTGGTTAAATAACCGGTAATAATCCATCGATGATAGCCAGGTAAGCCCTCCAATAAATCCAATTGTTTTCATACAGCAAATATACAAAGGCATCCAGCTACCCGGTTATTGGCCAAAAAACAGTGTGCTCACTTGCGGCAGAATATATACTTTTAGTATACAACAGTACGATGCAACAGTTTTTAAAACGAATATTAACAAAGCCTGTAACCTGGCTGGCTAACAGGTTTTCTAGCAAACCCAACCTGCAGCGGGTGCATGCGGCACTTACTAAACTATACCAGCATGCCCGGCAAAACCCCGGTAAAAAAGTACTGGTGCTGGATACAACAACCACCGATGCCCGGTTTATCATTTTTAGCGATCAGCATAAGGGTGCAAAAAATGGCAGTGATGATTTTATGGCATCTGAAAAAAACTACCTCTCCGCACTGCAATATTACCTGGATGAACACTATCATTTTATTTCGCTGGGCGATGAGGAGGAGCTATGGGAAAATACCGTTTGGCCGGTAAAATCAAACAATAAAGAAAGTATTGAGTTGCAAAAAAAATTACTGCAACAAAAAAAGTACAGCAAGGTGTTTGGCAATCATGATACTTTTTGGAACAACGATCCCTTTGCGCCGCTGCACCTGCTAAACTGGTATGGAGAGCTGATAAAAATTTACGAAGCGGTACTGATAAATATTGCCATACAAAAAAATGTGCTACCCATTTTTTTAACGCACGGGCACCAAGGCGATGGCCAAAGCGATAGCAATGCATTTAGCGCCTGGTTTGTTGGCAGGGTTTGGGCACCATTGCAAAGCTATTTAAACCTTAACCCCAATGTGCCCGCTGCCAGTAAAGAATTAAAAACTGCTCATAACCGGTTTATGTACGAGTGGAGTGCAATGGAACAAAATCCTGTATTGATAACAGGGCATACACACCAACCCGTATTTGCTTCGCTTACTCACCTGGAAAGATTGTACAAACAACTAAACAAAGCCTGGGAAGCAAAGGATGATGCCACTGTGCAATCCCTTAACAAGGAAATTAAGTTCAGGCAAAATGAATACGATTTTGTAAAAGGCAATTACATAAACGCCAAGCCTTACTACTTTAATACTGGTTGCTGCTGCTTTACAGATGGAGATATTACCGGCATCGAAATTGCCGATGGCTGCATCCGGCTGATAAAATGGCAAAACATCAATGGCCAAGCCACCCGATTGGTTTTAGAAGAAATGAAGCTTGCCAACCTGCTATAATTTTGTAGCCCTGTTTTGTAATAATTTACCGGGCATAGCGTCCAATACTTCAACAAACTATTATTTAAGCCAATGCCCGTATTATTTAGTGCCGTATTTTACAAGCCTCAGCAGAAGAAGAAAATTAGACCCACTACAACTACTAACAGCAATTTTATTAAAGCCCAACTGTAAGCATAGCTGCTTTCATGCTAAAAGTATTAAGTGACAGCTAATAAATAACAGGGCATTTTTACATCATATACGATTGATATCAAGATAGCAGGCGCAAAAAAATTATAAAATAACGATTGGCTGTAAGCTATCATCAATAAGTGTCGAAAATTAAGCAGCACTTGCACACCTAAAATTAAGCGCTCGGCAGGCTATGCTTACACATAGCTAGTATCAAAAAACTTAAATAAAAACTGGGCTACTAAGGGCAGGACTTTATGCAGGTAGGAAAGTAGAATTCAAAGTGCCATAACCAACGCTGATTGAAAATGTGTTGATGAAGTTATGTACAAAAACTACTAGTGATTCGTCTGCAGGAACTGAAGCTAGAACTTGCAATTAGAAGATGTTACAAGGTGAAACCCAACTTGCAAAAAAACATTCTTAAGCGTTCAATTTATTTGTCAATGATGTAAGCTTGATGTATTTCTAATTTGTCAACTTGCAATTTGAACGATGGTAAAAATGTTATGAGTTCTTCAATCTTACTTGTAAAGCAATTTAACACTGCAATTGTTACTGGGTATTTGTCAAGATTTTGTTGATACAACAAATTTTTGTCGATAGTCAATAGTATATCAAAATTATTCTCAACACAATATGTCATCAACTTTCCATTTTTAATTCCACTTAGGCCTAATTCTGTAACTGTAAATACATGAAATTCAGTCAAATGATTTTTCAATCTTTTAGTGACACACTCGTCAAGCAAAATTTTCATTGAGGATATTTGATGAAGTTTCAATTAATCTCTGTGACATTTCAAGAAGTTTAATAACCTGATTTTTGCTTACACCTTCAAAATCGTCAAGGAAAGTTTGAATAGAGTCGCCTGTTTCCAAATAGTCAAATAGGTTTTTTATTGGAACTCTAGTACCAAAAAATACTGGTGTACCGCCCAATATTTCTCGGTCAATATTTATTACTTGATTGTACATAACTGTAAAATTTATTTATACCTCTTCAAAGTTAACGTTTTTACTGTCAAGCTACAAGCAGCTAAAAGAGTGACGAACCACTACCAGTTAGCAAGCCAACCACACTAAAAAGGCAACGAAAGTTTTTTTATCACCCCATCGCCAGCAGGCATATAGCTGGTGGCGGGGTGTTTTGCATACAGCCACTCCTGCCCATTCATCCAGCGATGGCATTGCTTAAAAAACTCGGTTTCCCATGCCTGGCTAATAATAGTTTGCATGCCTGTATCATTTAATAAAAAAGCCTTTAGGTGCTCATCCAAGCAGGGCATGGTGCTAATAAAGTTTTCCAGCTCTGCCTGCGTTACCGGCGCATTGTTATAAAGGTTATATGCAAAAGGGTATTGCCTCCGGTGCAGGTGTATGCCAGGCTGTAATTTACGACTCAATATATCCAGCAAATATTCTTTACAAATCAGTTGCATAAAAGGCTTAGTAAAGCTGTTTTAAAATAATTTTCCCTGCCCGCCCGGCACCCTGAATTTTGTTCTGTCAAGGCTCCACTCTTCGGCATTCATACCATATAGTTTGCCGTACTTTTTATACTGCTGGGCCACCAGCTGTGCAATATTACCTTCGCCCCGCATGCGTACGCCCCACCGGGTATCGTTTACTTTGCCATCATGGCTTTGCTCTACCAGGTGCCAAACTTTATCAGCCCTGTCTGGAAAATTTTTATACAGCCAATCATGAAATAAAAATTTTATCGCCCCATTCAGCCGTATAAAAGTATATGCCGTAAAACTGGCGCCATTATCTGCGGCAGCCTTCATTATTCGCTGCATTTCATGTTCATTTAATCCCGGTATCATGGGGCCCATCATAATACCCATGCGTACGCCGGCACTGCTCAGCTCATTAATTACTTTTAGTTTTTGTTTAGCAGTGGTGGTACGGGGCTCCATGCTACGGCGCAACGCTTCGTTAAAAGAGGTGATGGAAACCATAGCAGATACGATGTTTTTTTTACCCATCTCCTGCAGTACATCTTTATCTTTTAGTATCCAGCTATTTTTGGTAAGGATACCCACCGGCTGGTTAAATTCGTTGCACACTTCCAGCAGGCCACGGGTAAGCCGGTAGGTTTGCTCGGCCGGCTGGTAACAATCGGTATTACCACTTAACATAATAGGCGTAGCATCCCACCGGGGGTGCATTAAAAATTTACGCAGCAGCTGTGGTGCATTCTTTTTAACCAGTATTTTTTGTTCAAAATCAAGCCCGGCGCTATACCCCCAGTATTCGTGTACATTACGGGCATAGCAATAAATACAGCCATGCTCACAACCTGCATAGGGGTTCATACTATAGCTCATACCCACATCCAGGCTTTCTACTTTATTTACAATGGTTTTAGGATGCACCTCAATGTATTGTGTACGCAGCTGGGTTTCTTCCCAGTCGTCTACCCCTTCTATATGCTCCTTTGTTTTTTCGTCTTTTAAAAACCGGTTTTGGGTATTAAACTGTGCACCACGGCCTACCAGGTATCCTTGTGGTGGCTGTGTTTTATCAGCTGCATCAGTAGCAGGTTTTACCTTATAATGATCTTGCTTTAGTGGTTGGTTACTCATAAAAAAAATGGCCTGTTCGCTACAAAAAAACAATCAAAAAAAAATAATAACAGTTGCAATAGCCTATCCAAAAAGTTCACCCTGCCTGGTATTTACCGGCAAATTTTCAAATGCAAAACGTTGTACAATTTGGTATTGCTGCTCGCCCAGTGGCCGTTTTAGCAACAGCATGGCATCGGCAATAAAGCTGCCGGTAAAATGGCGGTGGCTATACTCCAGCCAGCCCTGCTCATACTGCCAGGGCAGCAGGCGGCGGGCAATGGTAAGGTGGGGTTCTAAAATAAAATGCGGCTTGTTATCTTCATTTAACTTCATCAGGCGCTGCGCCTGACTCCGCACCTCTTTTACTAAACCCTGTATGGGTAGTTTGCTGGTAATGTTAATATAAATAGTATGCGATGGAAAACTTCCGTAATCTTTTAATGCAACTTTTATGGGGCACTGCCCCATGGCAATAGCATGCAGCCTGTTTACCAGCCGGTCTTCCATCAATTGATACTGTAAAAAATTTACCAGCGTAATATGCGGCTTACCCCACCGGGCCGTTTCGGCCTTGTACTTATCAAAAAAATCATTTTTAACCGCCAGTATTTTATTGCGCAATTCCTCATGCGGATTCAGCACCAGCAAATACTCCATCACCCGGTAACCGGGCATTAGCAACCTGCCATCCGCATCCCGGCCCAACAATTGCAGGCCCCTTGTTTCGTTTAGTTTCATCCCGTATTTTTTGCAACTGTATACCAGCAGGGTTAAGGCATATACAGTAAGGTTGTATAATAAAAGACCATAAGCCGGGTAATTATGGGGTGCCCGGCAGCACCGCTTTATGCGGCATTGGTGGCGTCGCACACTTGTACCATTGCAGCACCTGGCAGCTTTGCAGCCGGGTAAAAAATGGGGCGCCTGCGGCGCCCCAACCCGCTATTGCTTCATCCTGCCCCGCTAAAAATTTTTAACCAAATTTGTTAGCATAAAATTACTAAATTATTTAGTTTTACAAAAAATATTTTTATGCAGAACGAACATTTTTTTGGCACCGCCTACAAAGGCAGCAAGCAATACAACCAGCAACAAGTAAAAACAGCCAATGCCACCGGCTTTGGAGCAGCCGCAGACGACTACATGGATAGAGGCATCGACCTTAATGAGCAATTGATAATGAACAAGCCTGCCACTTTTTTTATGAGGGTAAGTGGCAACAGCATGATCAATGCCGGTATTTATGATGGCGATATTGTAATTGTTGACCGCAGCCTTAAACCACAAAATGGCAAAATAGTAATTGCCCTGCTGGATGGTGAGCTGCTGATACGCCGGTACGAACAAACGATGAACAAGCTACGCCTTATACCAGAAACCGACCGGCTGGCACCCATTGAAGTAAGCGAATTTAGCGAATACCGTATCTGGGGCATAGTAACCTGTGTAATACGCCTGGTAGATAACAGCCTGCAGCAGTTTAAAAACAACAGCCATCATTTAAGATAAGCCATTACACCCGGCAGCCACTAATCATCAAACCAACAAAGGCATGAAGGCCATTATAGATTGCAATAATTTTTACTGTAGTTGCGAAAGGCTGTTTAAGCCAGCGCTCGACAACAAACCGGTAGTGGTACTTAGCAACAACGATGGATGCATCATATCCCGTAGCGACGAGGCCAAACAACTGGGTGTACCAATGGCAGGGCCCTACTTTCAGGCTAAGCCATTAATACAACAACATAATATTGCCACTTTTTCATCTAACTACAACCTGTATGGCGACCTTAGCTGGCGGGTGATGGAAACTCTTCGCACAATACTCGGTAAAGACAAAGTAGAGGTATACTCTGTAGATGAGTGCTTTATTGACCTGCAAGCATGTAACAGCAACCAATTGCAGCAAACCGCCCTTGAATTAAGAGCAGCGGTAGAACAATGGACAGGCATTAAAGTATCGGTAGGCGTAGCACCTACCAAGGTATTATGCAAAGTGGCTAACCGCCTGGCCAAAAAAAATAAAATAAAAACCAATTGTGTACTGGTGCTGGATACACCCAAAAAAATAATGCAAGCCTTACAACATACGCCTATTGATGAGGTGTGGGGTGTAGGCAGGCAATTCGCCGAAAAACTAAAACAACAATGGGGCATTTACGATGCACTGCAACTACAACACATGAGCGAAGCATTTGGCCGCAACCAGCTGGGCGGTGTAGTGGGTGCCAGGCTTATACGGGAGTTAAAAGGTATAAGCAGTAAAGACATGGAAGAAGAACTGCTGGTAAAAAAAATGATTGCCACCACCCGAATGTTTGGTAAGCCTGTAAGCGATATTGATTATATTAAAGAGGCCATAGCCACCTATACTGCAAGAGCAGCAGAAAAATTAAGACGGCAACAAGGCGCTGCAAAAATTATCAGTGTATTTGTAGTGGCAAAGCAACAAAGCCATACAGCAAATTTTAGCCACGGCGCCACCCATAGCACTTATACCACCCTGCCCAATGCCACTTCGTTTACCAACGAACTAATAAAACCCGCCGTGGCATTGGTAGATAGCTTGTTTACCAAAGGCACGGTGTACAAAAAAGCAGGCGTAATGCTCAGTGGCATTGTACCCGATCAATCTATACAAGGCAATTTATTTTTACCTGAAACAAAAAATTGCAGCAGAAAACTTATGGAAATGATAGACAATATCAACTTTAGCCAGCGGGACGATATTTTAAAATTTGCCGCCAGTGGCACCAAACGCAATTGGAAAATGCGGATGGAAATGCGAAGCCCAAGATACAGCACCCGGTGGGATGAGTTATACAGGGTAAAATAAAGCGATTGTACCCAGGCAGCGGGCAACCCTGTATATGCAGCAAGCCCTGTTTAATCAAACAGCCCTTTTTGTTGGGGTGCAGTGCTTACAAATGTTGGTTTTATTAAATTTAACCCCAAGGCCTCATTCATTTTATCCACCAAGTATACGGTTAGCTCCGGCGAGGTAGCCTCCTCATGCATATGCATAAAAAAATACAACTCCTGCAGCCCGTTATCCAGCCAGTATTTAATACGCTGCACCCAGGCATCGCAACGGGTATAGTCAGATGAATGCAGGCTATTGCCCACATAACGGATAAAAGCTTTTGGCAGGGTAAGGTGCATATGGGCACAATCCCGGCGGCCAGCCGTATCTGTAATTACAGCCCCCATGTTAAGCGCTTGTAACTGGCTAAAAAATGCTTCGCTTATCGTAACGTCTTTAAACCATCCTGGGTGTCGTACTTCAACAAAAAACTGCAAATCAGTTGGCAGGGTATTTAAATAATTAAATAACTCGTCTATTCTTTTGGGCGAAAATGCATCACTTACCTGTATAAACACGGGCCCCAAAAATTCTCCAAAAGCGGCAATTCCCCTAAAAAATTCGTTGCTGATGAACTGTTTGTTATTTAATGGCCCCCGGTGGGTAACGCCCTGGTACATTTTAGGGCAAAACTTAAAATTTTTACCGGCAGCATTGGCTGCCCATTTTTTTATACCAGCCTCGCCATATACTTTATAGTGCGTGGCATTTAACTCGATGCTGTTATAATGCGCCACATACTGCTTTAAAAAATCTTTTTCCTTTGTTTTAAACGGATAAATTTTACCTACCCATTCCTCTCTGCCCCATTTAGCACAGCCAAGGTATACTGCAGGCTGCTTAACCCGCTTGCCATTTAAAACAGTAGCATTAAAAACCGGCTCCGCAGGCAACGAAAAATCAATATCATTCAATAAAGCTTCGGGTACTCTTCCAAAATCCATGGCAATTGTATTTATACATCAAGTTACGGTTGGGCCCTGTTACGCAGCCATTCAAATATCACCACGTTCATTAACACTAGTAAAAAACCATAAAAAACATCTTCAAAAGGAATACTGTATATCCTGCACCCCAAGTTTTGGGCATTGTTGTACAACACCACAGGAATAGCAGTTAAAAAACCATTTACAATTAAAAATGGTACCAGTATAATAGCATACGACATCAAAAAGGCAGCCCCATCAAATCCGGGCAAGCTATTTTTTTTCCATCGTACAAAAACTATTGCCAACGCAGTTAAAATAAAAGTGTAGCTGGTATAATAGTGGTTATAAAAAACAATCCCTGTTACTAATAACAACACAGCCATCAGCATCAATACAATATTTGCCCAAGCCTTATTTTGCAAGCCGGGAAAATAACAACGGATACACTCGTAAATAAATACACAACAGTAAGGCACTACAAAAAAAAACAACACTTCTTCTACGGGCAGGTTTACCAACCTTAAGCCAGTTATATACCGCTCATTAAAACTCCACACCCCTCGTGCAGTAAAAAAAATATCCCATACAATGTAAAATAGGGCGGGCAGCAGCATGGCGGCAAACACATACTTCCATTTTTTATAAAAAGCTACTTTTTTATCAAAGCTAAGGGCAAGCGGGCCCAACAGCGATGCTGCCAGGATTACAAAATATGTGTACTGCGTATTCAAAATATTTACTGTTGGATTGCTGTTTACAAACAAACACAGGCCAGCCTTGTTTAAAATAGCTACAAAATAATTCAGATAACTTTAAATTACGTTTTCTCCGCTTTTAATCTTTTATATTTGTTGCTTTTGCAATACTTATGGCACACCGTTTTTTAATAGTAGGCGCAGGCTTTTCTGGCTGTGTACTAGCCGATCAGCTGGCTAAACAAACAGATTGTTATATTGATGTATGGGACGAACGATCGCACCTTGGCGGCAATTGCCATACGCAAAGAGATGCCGATACCGGCATTATGCTACACCAATATGGACCGCATATTTTTAATACCGACAATCAGTCTATTTGGGATTATGTAAACAGTTTTGTTGAATTCAGGCCATACGTACATCGGGTAAAAGCACGCAGTGGCGGCAAGGTATATTCCCTGCCAATAAACCTGCATACCATCAACCAATTTTTTAATAAAGATTTTACACCAGCACAGGCAAAAGATTTTGTAACAGGCCTGGGAGACAGCAGCATACAAAACCCTCAAAATTTTGAGGAGCAGGCGCTAAAGTTTATTGGCAAAGAGCTGTACGAAGCTTTTTTTTATGGCTATACCAAAAAACAATGGGGCGTAGAGCCTGCAGAACTGCCTGCATCTATCTTAAAAAGAATACCCGTAAGATTTAATTACGACGACAATTACCACAACAATTTATTTACCGGCATACCGGTAGAGGGATATACCGCTGTAATGGAAAAAATGCTGGGCCATTATAATATTACCCTTACGCTTAATAAAAAATTTATACCCGGCGAAGCAATTACCGGCTACGATCATATATTTTACACAGGGCCTATTGATGCATTTTTTAATTACCAATATGGCCGGCTAGGCTACCGCACCGTAACTTTTGATAAACACCTGGCAGAAGGCGATTACCAGGGTGCCACCCAGGTAAACTATTGCGATGCATCGGTGCCATATACCCGTATTACAGAGCACAAACACTTTACTCCTTGGGAGCAGCATGACCATACCGTTTACTTTGTAGAATACAGCAAAGAAACAGGGCCAGATGATGTACCCTACTATCCCAAACGCCTTGCTGCAGATAAAGCCCTGCTAAAGCAATACCGGGATGCGGCTGAGCAACAATCCAATGTGTCGTTTTTGGGGCGCCTGGCTACCTACCGTTATATGGATATGCACCACGTAATTGGCGAGGCACTGCAATTTGCCGGCAAATTTGCCCATGCATTGGCAACCGGTAAACCACGGCCCGCATTTGCCAATACAGAAACCTACTAGCTTTTACCAGCACATAGCCGCATTAATTTTTTTTCGACAATAATCGGGCAAGGTTTGCGTTTATTACCCTGATAGCCAGCAATGGTTACCCGTAATAATCCAAAACCTCCCCTATGGAAAAAGTAATTGCTGTGGTTGTTACTTATAACCGGCAACATTTATTAACCGAGTGCATACAGGCACTACGCAATCAAACCCGTAAACCGGATGCGATTTTGGTAATAAATAATGGCAGCACCGATACTACTGAACAGTGGCTTGAAACCCAGGCAGACTTGTTTTATATTACCCAAAAAAATACCGGATCGGCAGGTGGCTTTAATACTGGCATTAGCTGGGCCTTTAAAAAAGGATACTCCTGGATATGGTGTATGGATGATGATGGCTACCCAAAAGAAGATGCACTAGAAAAATTACTGGAGCCCCAAACCGACCTGTTGTGCCTGCGTAATTGCGCCGTAATTAATAAAGAGGATAAAAAAAGTTTTGTATGGAAAACAAAACACTATGCCAACATTGATGAAGTTGATTGCAATATGATTGAAGGCATTGCCCATCCCTTTAATGGCACGCTGATACACCGCAATATTGTAGAAAGAGTAGGCACACCAGAGCCATCCTTATTTTTATGGGGCGACGAAAGCGAATACCTCTGCCGCATTACCAACAAAAACAACATCCCCGTTTATACCATTGCCAATAGCATCCACTATCATCCTGCCTCAGCCTTTTCGTATAAAAAAGATTGGGATTATAAAAATAGCTGGAAGATGTATTATTATGTACGCAATCGCTTTTGCACCCTGCAAACCAAACGCAGCAACAAGCTGGCGGCTGTAATTAATTACTGCTTCTTTTTAGCTGCCTTTACTGGCGTGGTGATGGTATACCAAAAAACAGACAAACTAAAAAAACTAGGCTTTATCTGTTGGCCAGCCATCGATGCATTTAGAAATAACCTTACCGCTACCCCCTCATTTATTTTAACAAGATTGAGTATAAAGCAAACCGAAGTATTTAAAACGGCCGTAGGCAGTACTTTAAAAACAATCGGGTATAACCTATTTGCACCCTTTGCCGCACACAAACAAAGCAGGGCGGCTGGGTAATATTTTTTAAGATGGATAACTTTACGCTAAAGCGGTATCACTGGCAACAGGGGTATCGCTTTTTGGTTTTTTGCACCTGTGTAGTATCAGTATAAGTGCAATTAAATAAAACGGCACACAGGGTATTTTGTATCTAACCAGGGTACCAAAATTAAGCGTTGTAGTACCTATAAACATGGCAAAAAGCAATGCATACCAAAAGCAATACATAATAACCGGCTGGGTAAAAATGCTGGTAAAAAACTTTAGCCTTGCCTTGGCCAGCACATAAAGCGTAAACAACATAAACGCCAAACTTTCTAATGAAGATAGCAGGGTGGATAGTTTTTTAGACTCCCACAAAAAAGGCCTGAAAAGTGTGGCAGTAACAGAGGCCGGCGCCACTTTTAATAAACTGGAGGCTGTACCATCAAACTCAACCCCCAGCGAAAAAGAGGAGGCCGCAAGGCTGGATATATTTTCAAAATTTTCCTGGGTGGTTTTTACCGACTCTGCTAATTTATCAATGGCAAGGTTGCCCAGCATGTTCTGTATCCTGTCTGCCAGCAGCAACATGGCTACAGAAATTAAAAAAGTAATGGCAAATAAAGCTGCTAGTTTTACAATGGGCCTTTTCATCAACTGTACTTTATTCAATATAATATACAGCACAAAAAATGGCACGTATGCGGCCAAAATATACGATTTTACCAGTGCCAGTATATAACCAGCAATTAGCGCAACGAGTATATTTTTTAGCACCCCGTCTCCCTTTACAAAGGCCCGGTATACCGCATAGGTAAACCAGCCAAGCATACCTGTACACAATGGGTCTTTTAAAATACCCGAACTCCAAAAAACAAAATTGGGCAGGTAAATAATAGCTATTGCCAATTGCTTATGTAACCGGGGATACTGCTCGTAAAAAAATTTATACAAGCGCCATACACCGCTAAAGCTAATCATAGAAAAAACGAGGTTGATAACACTATAACTGCCAAAAGTAAAAAACGAAAAAAAGCTTACCAGTTTGGTAACAAAATAATTACTCTCGTTTTTAAAATATCCTTTATTAAAACTATCCGCCAGCAGGTTTTCATCAAAATTTTTACCCGGCGAAAAAAGCAATTCAATATTACTAATGTCTTTAAAAATCAGCTTAGTAATATTAATGCCCTCATTGTAGTACAGTACAGTGCTATCGCCAATGGTAACAAACACATGAAAAAACGTAAAAGCCACCGTACCCAATACTTTTATCCAAAATGCCTGCCGGTGATATTTACGCAGCACTTCATCCTCTATCCTTTTTCTTCTGGCAGCAAAAAGCAGGTGAAAAAAAACAACATACAGCGGAAATAATATCAGGTCTGTTAAAGCCATCAGGTATAAATGCAAACAGCTGTTTGGTAAAGCGGTGTAGGCAAATTTATCTTAATTTATCGTTTAGCATTCAATAATATGCAGTTATTTTGCCCATACTAAACCATTAAAGAATGTGTGGCATAGCCGGCGCTGTTAATTACAAACTCTCTTACCAGCTTATCAACAATAGCATGCTGCACCGTGGCCCGGATGAGCAAAACGGCTTTACTGAACACAATACAGACTTATATCATTTGCGTTTATCCATACAAGATATTGGCGGTGGCAGGCAGCCCATGCAACTAGATAATAGATACACTATAATTTTTAACGGCGAAATTTATAACCATCAAGATTTAAGAAAACAGTTTCAGTTAGCTGGCCATACTACTTCTGATACCGAAACTTTACTGCTGCTATACCGTAAGCTGGGCAATAAAATGCTTACCCACCTGGATGGCATGTTTGTATTTGCCATTTACGACAACCAGCTTAAAGAATTATTTATAGCCAGGGACAGGGCTGGCAAAAAGCCATTGTATTATTACCACGATACCGAAAAAATAGTGTTTGCCAGTGAGCTTAACTGTTTAAAAAGCCTGTTACCGCTTCAGCCTGCACATCAGCATATTTATCACTACCTGCGGTTGGGTGCACTTTACAGGCAATATACCCCATACCAGCAAGTGCAGGAGCTGCAGGGTGGGCACTGGCTAAAAATAAATTGCCAAACATTGCAGCAAGAGCTGCAATGCTGGTGGAGCATCCATCCTTTTTACCTGCAGCAACAGCAAGATGATTTGGCTACCGCTTTACAAAAAACCAATCATTTTTTACACCAGGGTATCAAACGCAGGATTGAGTCATCAGACCTTGAAGTTGGCTGTTTTTTAAGTGGCGGTATTGATAGTGGCCTGGTTACCGCTATTGCCAGCCAATATAACCAACAGCTTAAAACCTTTACCGTAAGTTTTGATGGCGAGTATAACGAAGCCCCGCTTGCCCAGCTGGTGGCCGACAAATACCATACCCGGCATACCAGCATCCATATTTCGTTTAACAGCCTGCAGCAAGATGTGGAGCAAATACTGGCCAACTACGGCGAGCCATTTTTTGACAGCTCGGCCATACCCAGCTATTATGTAAGCGCCGAAGCAAAAAAACACCTCACCGTAATTTTAAATGGCGACGGTGCCGATGAGTTGTTTGGCGGTTACCGGCGCTATGTGCCATTTGCCCGGTATGATTTTTTTAAGGCAAGTGGATTGATACAAGCTACCGCCGCACTAACAAAAAAACTATTGCCGCCAGCCAATAATAAAAAATCGGTACACAATTATTTATACCGCCTGGCATCGCTGGCCTCTAAAAACAGCATCGAAATATACCTGAGTGCCGGGGTTGACATTTTTGAAGATTACCAACAGCATTTTAATACAACCGCTGCCCACTACCTGCAGCCCATGCTTACCGATTTTGAAGCAATAGCCAATGCCCCAATGAGTGGGTTACAAAAAATTATGAATATTGATTTTGATTGTAACCTATTTAGCGATTTGCTGGTAAAAATGGATATTGCTACCATGGCGCACTCGTTAGAAGGACGCAGCCCTTTTTTGTGTAAGGAGCTGCTGGAGTATATACCCGGGCTACCCGATGAGCATAAAGTTAAAGGCCGCACTACCAAATACCTGCTTAGGCAACTGGCACAGCAATACCTGCCAGCACCCCTTATCCACCAGCCCAAAAGGGGGTTTGAAATCCCCTTAAAAACATGGGTAAATACCGTATTAAAAGAAATTATCCATGACTACTGCGGCAGCCCCAATGCTTATAGCAGGCAATTTATTAGCCCCGCTTTTTTACAGGCGCTGCTTAACAATACTCAAAATATACCTGCCGAAAAAAGAGCTAAAATGCTTTGGACCCTCCTTAGCCTGGAAGTATGGCACAAAAAAGCTTTTAACTAACAGCTTGCCCACAACCGCAGCCGTTTAGTAGTTTCCAGGTATTTATTAAACAATTATTTGGTGACATTTGTACTATTATCTCAAAGAAGTGTTATGAATGCATTTACCATAAAAGATATTGAAAACCTTACCGGCATAAAGGCACATACCATCCGTATTTGGGAGCAGCGCTACCAGTTGCTAAAACCCAACCGCACCGATACCAACATCCGCTATTATACCAGCGACGAATTAAAAAAAGTGCTCAATATTGCCCTGCTCAATAAATATGGCTATAAAATATCCCATATTGATAAGATGAATGAGCAGGAGGTGAAAGAAAAAATACTTTCGCTTACCCAACTGCAAGCCCAACTGGAGCGTATTGTAAACGACCTTATCAAATGCATGATTGACCTTGATATGGACCGGCTGGAAGATATTTTAGACAAATACATTGCATCCCGTGGCATTGAGCGTACCATCACCCAACTTATCTTTCCTTTTTTAGAAAAAATTGGCATCCTGTGGCTTACCAACCACATTAACCCTGCCCAGGAGCACCTGGTAACCAATATTATCCGTCAAAAACTAATAGTAGGTATCGAGGGCGCCAGCTCCTCACTTATCAGCAATAAATCTGTACTGTTGTTTTTGCCCGAAGGCGAACATCATGAGCTGGGTTTACTATTTGTATATTACCTGCTTAAAAGCAGGGGTATTGGTGTTATTTACATCGGGGCCAACATACCCTTAAACGATGTAGAGTATGTGGTAAAACTAAAAAAACCCAACTATCTTTTTACCCATCTTACCTCTGTAAGCAATAATTTTCAGCTCGATAAATTTGTTGCCAATATTACCCGTAGGTTTAGTTCTACCCCCTTTATACTGTCGGGTCATCTTACCCATACCTACGAAAAAAAGATACCGGCACATATCAATTTTAAAAAATCCCTGCAAGAAGTTATGGAATTTATTGCCGCCTTATAATACTCCTGGCGTAAAGTATTGGCTACCAAACTGTTTAACTTTTAACAAAAAATATTAAACAGAAATGTCGTTTTCTAAATCTATTTTGTTTAGCTTTACAACACAAACGTTAAACAATAATTTTATGTCAACAGCAGACTTCAATGAGATGTTGCTTACCAACTCAGCGTTTTTAAAACCATTTGCAGTAACCCTTACCAGGGACAATGAAGTAGCTAAAGACCTATTGCAGGAAACCATGTACAGGGCCCTGGCCAATAAAGACAAGTACAACGTTGGCACCAATGTTAAGGCTTGGCTGTACACCATAATGCGTAATATTTTTATCAATAATTACCGGCGCAAGGCCAAGCAAAACACCATTTTTGATCATACCCCCAACGATTTTTTATTAAACTACAACCAGTCATCTATTAACAATACGGCTGAAGTAGCTTTAAAAGTAAAAGATATACAGGGAGCCATACATCAGCTGCCGCATATATTTCGTAACCCGTTTATGTTGTATTTTGAGGGATATAAATACCATGAGATTGCGGCAATGCTAAACGAACCACTTGGAACAATTAAAAGCCGCATCCATTTTGCCCGTAAATTGCTTAAAGAGCAATTAAGCAGGTATTGATAAAAAACACATGATGGCAATTTGTATAACTAATAAAATCTGCTGCTGGTGAAAAAAGTGATTATTATAGGCAGTGGATTTTCGGGTTTGTCTTCAGCCTGCTTTATGGCTAAAGCAGGCTGGGATGTAACGGTGGTAGAAAAACACCCTGCGGCCGGCGGCAGGGCAAGGCAGCTTACCACAGCAGGCTTTACTTTTGATATGGGGCCAAGCTGGTATTGGATGCCCGATGTGTTTGAACGTTTTTTTAGTTGCTTTGGTAAAAAAGTTTCCGATTACTACCAATTGCAGCGCCTCGACCCCTCCTACAGAATTTACTGGCCACAATCTGTAATGAACGTACCCGCCAGTTATGCCGAATTACAGCAACTATTTGAAACATTAGAGCCAGGCAGTGCAGCCAAACTAGATATATTTATGCAGGAAGCCGCTTACAAATACCAGGTTGGCATTAGTAAGCTGGTGTTTAAACCCGGCCAATCGCTCCTGGAATTTGCAGATGCCGACCTGGTAAAAGGCCTGTTCAAGCTGGATGTATTTACCTCTATCCGCAAACACATACACAAGTTATTTAAGCATCCCCAACTGCGGCAGCTGCTGGAGTTTCCAGTACTATTTTTAGGTGCCCTTCCGCAGGATACACCAGCCCTTTACAGCCTGATGAACTATGCAGATATTAAACTAGGCACCTGGTATCCGCAAGGCGGCATGTACAAAATTGTATCGGCCATGCAGCAGTTAGCAACAGAATTGGGTGTAAAATTTATGTTTAACAGCAATGCCACTCAAATCATCATACAAAATGGCAAGGCTAAACAATTAAAAATTAACAATGCCGGGCAGGAGCTTTTGTTAGATGCCGATGTAATTATTGGCAGCGCCGACTATCATTTTATAGAGTCTGCCCTGCTGCCCCAGCAATACAGAAGCTATACAGATGCCTATTGGAATAAAAGAGTGATGGCACCCAGTTGCCTGCTGTACTATGTAGGTATCAATAAAAAATTAAACAACCTGCTGCACCACTCTTTATTTTTTGATGTGGATTTTGAGCAACACGGTGCAGAAATATACACCCAACCTAACTGGCCCACCAACCCACTATTTTATGTAAGTGCCACTTCGCTTACTGATGATACAGTAGCACCACCCGGCCACGAAAACCTCTTTTTTTTAATACCCGTTGCAACAGGGTTAAAAGGCGATACAGAAGCATTAAGAGATGCCTTTTTCGAAAAAATATTACAACGATTTGAACAACAATTGGGGCAGGATGTTAAACCGCACATTGTATACAAACAGTCGTACTCGGTAAGTAATTTTATTGCAGATTACAACTCTTTTAAAGGCAATGCCTATGGCCTGGCAAATACCTTAAGGCAAACGGCCATATTAAAGCCAGCACTTAAAAGCAAAAAAGTAGATAATTTGTTTTATACTGGCCAACTTACCGTACCAGGCCCGGGGGTGCCACCCAGCCTTATTAGCGGAGAAGTAGTTTGTAATGAGGTACTAAAAAAATATGGCTAACCAGTTTTGTAATGCAAAACATTTTCGGCAATATCATTAAAGCTTGATAAATTACAAATACCAATGATGCAGCTATACCATAATCTTTGCAGAGATTGCAGCAAAGCAACTACCGAACAATACAGTACCTCCTTTAGCAGTGCGGTAAAGCTACTGCACCCTGATATGCGTATACCCATTTTTAATATTTATGGGTTTGTACGATTTGCTGATGAAATTGTAGATACTTTTCATGAATTTGATAAAGCCACCCTGCTGCAAGAGTTTAAAAAAGAAACTTACGAAGCCATTGCAAGGGGTATTAGCCTAAACCCCATCCTGCATAGCTTTCAGCAAACGGTAAACCAATATGGTATTGAGCTAAGCCTGGTGGAAGCATTTTTTAACAGTATGGAGATGGACCTCAACAAAGTATCGTATGATACCAATGGGTACAAAGCATACATCTATGGCAGTGCCGAAGTAGTAGGCCTCATGTGCCTGTATGTATTTTGCGATGGTAATACCAGCAGGTACAAAACACTGCAGCCCTTTGCCCAATCGCTGGGGGCAGCATTTCAAAAAGTAAATTTTTTAAGAGATGCCAATGCAGATTTTGTACAAATGAGCCGTACATATTTTCCGAATGTAGATTTTAAAAATTTTACAGCCGGAGTAAAAAAACAAATTGAAGCAGATATAGATGCCGATTTTAGGCATGCCTACCAGGGCATTGTACAATTGCCTGTAAAAGCCAGGTTTGGCGTGTATGTAGCATACAAATACTACCTCTCTTTATTTAAAAAAATACAAAGGGCCAATGCCGCACATATTTTACAACAACGCATACGCATCCCTAATTATGGCAAAGCATTAATAGTTGCAAAAGCCGGATTAAGAATGCAGTTAAATATGCTTTAAGGATATTTTTTACCATGGATATTATTTTAGTAGATGAACAGGACAACCCTGTAGGCACCATGAGAAAGATGGAAGTACACGAAAAAGCCCTGTTACACAGGGCCTTTAGTGTTTTTATATTTAATACACAAGGCCAAATGCTTTTGCAAAAAAGAGCCAGCACCAAGTACCATAGTGCCGGCCTTTGGACCAATGCCTGCTGCAGCCATCCCAAACCAGGCGACGACGTATTATATGCCGCACAAAAAAGACTGCAGGAAGAAATGGGTTTTACCACACCGCTTACCAAAGCCTTTTCCTTTATATATAAAGCCCATTTTGATAATGGCCTTACAGAACATGAATTTGATCATGTATTTATTGGCTATTATAACGGTAAGATATGCCCCAATGCAGATGAAGTAGACGAGTTTAATTACTTGCCACTGGATACCATCAACCATATGGTAAGCAGGCATCCACACCATTATACCGAGTGGTTTAAAATTGCACTGCCAAAAGTAGAGCAATACCTGCAGGCTACTTCATAATTACTGCTACCACCCTTATCGTTTTTGTACTTATTTTTACGCATCATGCATACAAAAAAAGCAATTGTTATTGGCAGTGGTGTTGCAGGCATGGCTGTTGCCACCAGGCTGGCCGTACAGGGGTTTAGCGTAACAGTGTACGAAAAAAACAGTTACCCCGGTGGTAAGCTAAGTGCTTTTGAGCAAGATGGTTATCACTTTGATGCAGGCCCCTCTTTATTTACACAACCACAAAATATACATGCGCTTTTTGAGCTGGCGGGTGAGCCGATGGAGCAATACTTTAGTTACCAGTCAATGCCGGTAGCCTGTAAATATTTTTACCCCAATGGCAAAATTGTACAAGCCTTTACAGAGGTTGCTAATTTTGAAAAAGAATTGCAGCAGCAATTAAACGAACAACCCGGAGTACTAACCAGCTACTTACAACAATCCGAAAAATTATACAACCGCATTGGTAATATATTTTTAAACCACTCATTACACAAACGAAAAACCTGGCTGCACAAAAGAGTGGCTAAGGCATTGGCTGCAGTAAAACCAGGCTATTTATTTAGCTCACTAAACAGCCACAATCAACGTAAATTTAAAAGCCCCGAAGCCGTACAACTATTTAATCGCTTTGCCACCTACAATGGCAGCAATCCCTACAAAGCCCCGGGCATGCTTAGCCTGATACCTCATTTGGAGCAAAACATGGGTACATTTTATCCAAAAGCTGGCATGATAAGTATTACCAACGCCTTGCACCAATTAGCCTTAAAAAAGGGGGTAACATTTGTTTTTAACAGCCCCGTACAACGCATCATTCACCATGAGGGTGCCGTAAAAGGAGTTGTTGTAAACCAACAAAATATTGAGGCCGACATTGTTGTCAGCAACCTGGATGTGTATTTTACACAGCAGCAATTATTGCTTAACCAGCGCAAGGCAAACAAAATAGCCCGGCAAGAGCGTAGCAGCAGCGCTGTTATATTTTACTGGGGTATCAACCAATCTTTTCCCGAGGTGCAGTTGCACAATATTTTTTTTAGCAACAATTATAAAGAGGAGTTTAACGCCATTTTTAAGCAAAAGCAATTGTTTGCCGACCCCACCATCTATATTAACATCACTAGCAAAGCAGAGCAGGGCATGGCCCCCGCTGGTAAAGAAAACTGGTTTGTAATGGTAAACGTACCGGCCGATACCGGGCAAAATTGGGCTGCGGAAAAAGAAAAACTAAAAATCATTATAACAGATAAGCTTAGCCGCTTGCTGCAAAAAAACATTAGCGCTTGTATAGAAACAGAAGCAACGCTAGACCCCCAATTGATACAAGAAAAAACAGGCTCGTACATGGGTGCATTGTATGGCACCAGCTCCAACTCTAAAATGGCGGCCTTTTTAAGGCATCCCAATTTTACAAGCCTTATTAAAGGTTTATATTTTTGCGGTGGCAGCGCCCACCCCGGTGGCGGCATACCACTATGCCTTAAAAGTGCACAAATAGTAAGCAACCTGGTAGCCGCCGACAGTAAAAACAAACGACATTAAACCAATTTGCCGGATGAAAAAAATGTCTGCCACACAACTGGCTACAGCCATTGCCATCATTTTTCATACTGTTGGTTTAACGGGCATTTTAATTTTTAATAGCGGCCTCATCATTCGCAGTACGCCATTAAATTTATTGCTAAGCTTTGCTTTGTTACTGTGCACAGCGCCTGCCAAAAATCAACGCCTTTGGCTGTTAACAGCCGCATGTATTATTACCGGTATTACGGTAGAAGTAATAGGCGTAAATAGCGGCTGGCTATTTGGCAATTATCAATACGGGCCGGTGCTGGGTTTCAAAATTTTTAATGTGCCACTCATTATTGGCATTAACTGGTTTATCATCATTTATTGTTGTGGCAATAGCATTCAATTACTAGCTGCCCGGTATAATATTCGTTTACCTGTAGGCGTATTAGCACTTGCCGCAGCCGCCCTTGCGGTATTGTTTGATTGGCTGATAGAACCAACCGCTATAAAACTCAATTACTGGAGCTGGGCAGCAGGCAAAATACCTTTGTACAATTATGTATGCTGGTATATTGTAAGCTATTTACTTTTACAATTATACTATCAAAAATGCCTGCCACCCCGGGCAAACAAATTAGCTGTAAATTTGTTACTCATACAATTTGTGTTTTTTTTACTGCTCAAATTTTTCTTATAAATATTTATGCACTGGCTACTATTTACCTTTATTGTTTTACTCACCTTTATAATTATGGAAGGGATAACCTGGTTAACACACCGGTATGTAATGCATGGTTTTTTATGGTACCTCCATCAAGATCATCATCAAAAAGGCCCCGGATTTTTTGAAAAAAACGATGCATTCTTTCTCATATTTGCCATACCCAGTTGGTTATGCATTATGCTGGGTTTACAAAATAACGTGTACTGGGTAGCAGCTATTGGCTTTGGCATTGCATTATATGGGCTGGCGTATTTTTTAGTACACGAGGTAATTATTCACCAGCGTTTTAAATGGTTTACCCGTA
This sequence comes from Bacteroidota bacterium, assembly GCA_039796475.1. Lineage (GTDB taxonomy): Bacteria > Bacteroidota > Bacteroidia > Chitinophagales > Chitinophagaceae > Ferruginibacter. The sequence continues at coordinate 37,131 of JBDKJT010000063.1, forward strand.
GCAACAACACCTACATCCGTGCCATACGCTGGGCACATAAAATGCACCATAAACATTTAGATAAACACGAGGGCGAAAGCTTTGGCATGCTGCTCGTTGCCAAAAAATATTGGGATAAAATAAGAGAAGACAAGCGAAGAAATACAAAATAAAAATTGTCTCAGCAGCAGTTTTAATGGCATCATCGTTGCGTCGCACACTTGTACAGCAGGCAATTTACTCAGCCAGCATGCTTTGATACAAGTGCTTATATTTATCAATAGCCTTATCTAACGCATACACTTCTTTGGCACCCTGCCGTATTTGCTGCTGGTTAAATACTGCAGCAGGCAATTGGTTAATTACTTGTAAAAAAGCAGCATCTGTAAAATCATCCAGCACAAACCCCGATTGGTATTTTTGTACAATAGCCTGCACATCTCCAACACCACTATTGGTAATTACCGGTATACCCATCGCCATTAGCTCACCATGTTTAGTAGGCGAAGAAGATAATTTTGAATAGCAAGGTTTAATAAAAAACACCGACCAGGTACTAACAGACAGCAGCGCAGGAATCTCCGTTCGGCTAGCCCTTTGTATAATCAACTGCTGTGCTGGTATACCAAATTGTGCAGCCAGGGCATGCACCTGCTCATGTTGCTGAGGGGTAATAAATAAAAATTTTACAGCAGGCTGTGCATCCAGCAGCAACTTACAAAAACGCAGCATTTGCGGAGTAAGGTACCAGCCACCAATAGAGCCAAGATAGCTTAATACAATATCGCCGGGTGCAATACCCAACTGTTTTTTTAACTGCTGTTGTGTAGTATCATCCACTAACGATGCATCAAACAAATTCATATCCACACTGCAGGGTATTACCTGCAGGGGTGTGGCGGGCTTGTACGCTGGCAATGCCTTAATAATATTTTCGGCGGCATAGGTTAAGCAAACAATACCATCGCAGCTTGCCAGTTGTTTATTTTCTTGCTGTTTAAAATATTTGTAAATCAGCCGGTATAATGGGTTAGCCATATTCCAAATACCACCCTCTACCCTGCTATCGGCATAAAATTCTCTTATATCATGCAAAAATTTTATTCCATAGCGCTGTTTCATCCACAAGCCCACCAGCGCTGGTATGCCCGGCCTTGTGTGCACCATATCCAGTTGATGCTGTTGATGCAGCTGCCGGGCTTTTTGCTTTAGCTTACGTACATCTTTAAGCGTAGATAGTACCGGCGGATTTTTGGTATACATCACCGGGTGCCACTCAATATTAAAACCAGCCAGCTGCTGCTGTACCAGCTTTTTATTTTGTAAGTATGCCGCAGGTTTTTCGCAACTAAGTAAATAAAAACAATAGCCTGCTTTGCTTAAGCCCTGCAGGTAAGGCAATACCTGGCTTTGGCCCAGTGGGTCTGTCATTCCATCGTATGATATAAAAAGCACTTTCTTCATACGCTGGAGTTTTCTTCTAGCCACCAATGCAGTAAGGTAATCAGCCAAACCCGGTTATACAGATAATCTTTACCCGTAAAATAATCTTTTACCAGCTGCTGCACTACCGCTGTATGCAGCAGCCCATACTTATCAATTATGGCGGGTGCCGTGTAAGTATCTACCAGGTATTTTAAATCGGTTTTTAGCCATTTACCCAAAGGGATGGTAAAGCCCCACTTAGGCCGGTTAAAAATTTGTGCCGGCACATGCTGGTACAATACCTGCTTTAGTAAGTATTTGCTGGTGGCGTTTTTAATTTTTAAAGCCGGCGAAAGATTACAGGCAAATTCGGCGAGGCGATAATCCAGTAATGGCACACGACTCTCCAGGCCGTATTGCATACTAGCTCTGTCTACCTTTACCAGTAAGTCATCTTTTAAATAATGATCAAAATCCCACAGCGATTGTATTTCGGCTGGCTGCAGTACACGGCCAACCATCGGTGCCTGGTTAATACCCTCAAAATTAAAATCGGGATTTATTAACAGCTGCTGCAACTCCTGCTCTTTAAAATAATACTGCTCCTGCGAAAAAATATGTGTGGCCATGCGGCTTTTTGCAGGGTAGTGAAACAAGTGGCCTGCCCGCTGCCATTTACTACTCATTAATTTTGATGCAGCGTACAAAGGCTTTCGCAGTAAGGGCACCCAAGGCTGCTGTAATCGCTGGGCCCAGGTATACATATTATATCCATGAAAAAGCTCATCACCACCATCACCACTAAGCGCCACCGTTACATGCTGGCGTGCCAGCCGGCTCACCATCATTACAGGAAAAGCAGATGAGTCTGCAAAAGGCTCATCATAGGCTGGCAATAGTTTATCTGCCAACTCCATCACTTCTTTTTCTTTTACGGCAAACTCGTGATGATCGGTTTTTAAATAATCGGCCACCTGCCTTGCAAAGCCTGCTTCGTTATATTTTCCATCGTCTATGGCAATGCTAAATGTTTTTATTTTATTGCTGCCTGCAAGCTTAGCTGCTATGGCAGTAACCAGGCTGCTATCGGTACCGCCACTTAAAAAAGTACCTAGCGGCACATCACTCACCAGTTGCTTTTGCACCGCATCATACAGTAAGTTTTGCAATTGCCGGGCAGCAGCTTGCTCATCGTTATTTACAGTGGGTTTAATGTGATTTGCCAACTGCCAAAATGGTTGTGCCTTAGCTGCACATGCGGCATAATTGCTACTTTTTAATGGCACTTGCACCCAATGTGCTGCCGGAAATTTATATACGTTTTGATAAATAGTTTGTGGCTGCGGTATAAAACCCAGGTGCAAAAAATTGGGTATCGCTGCCCGGTTAACAGCTAGTGTATTACCCATCATTTTGCTAATCACTTTTAATTCGGATGCAAAAACAAGGCAGCGATCATCAGCATAATAAAACAGTGGTTTTATACCAACATGATCCCGGCATAGGGTAAGCGTTTCGTTTACGGCATCATAAATAGCCAACGCAAACATACCGTTTAGCCCAGCAAAAGCTGCAGTACCCTGCTGGGCATACAGCTCCAGTATTACTTCGGTATCAGAGGTTGTTTTTAAAGAAGCACCTTTATCTGCCAGTTGATTTTTTAAGCTGGCAAAATTGTAAACCTCGCCATTAAATACCATACAATACCGGCCATCCGCACTATACATGGGCTGGTTGGCAGCAGCTGATAAATCGAGTATTGATAAACGGCGATGTGCAAGGCCTACAGCATCGTTTGCAGCAAAATAAAAACCCTCTGCATCAGGCCCACGATGCTGCATAGCAGCCGTTGCCTGTAGCAATTGCTGTTTGGTAAATGATGAATGTAATGAGATATAACCTGCGATGCCGCACATGTACCGGGGGTTTGTTACAAAACGAAAATAGGGTTTTATTATTTCGCAAAACCGGGCAACCATACCGGCTGCTGCTTGCTACTATGGCTGGCCGCATAAATATTGCGAAGGCCGCTCATGTGCTGGTGCAAGGTAAAATGCTTAAGCACCCTTGCTTTACAGGCATTACCCATTGACTGAAGCAATGGGCCATTGTGTTTTAATTGCAATAATTTTTGGCCAAAGTCTGCAGGGTCGGCTGCTGTATAATACATAGCAGTATCAGCACACTGTTCTTTAAAAGAAACAATATCACTCAGTAGTAATGGCATGCCCAGCGCCATGGCCTCTAACACACTAAGGGCAAAACCCTCGTAGGTAGATGACATTACAAACAAATCGTATTTACCTACTTCTTCTTGTATATTACTTACCTGCCCTTTTAAAGTTACATTCAGTTGCTGCTCATCAATCATTTGCTGCAAGCTATGTTGCAATGGCCCTTTGCCATAAATATCAAGGCTTACATTACGGCCTTTTAAGTGTTGAAAGGCCTCCAGCAAAAATTGATGATTTTTTTGTTCTTTAAGATTACCCACCGTTACCACCCTAAAAGTGGCATCGTCATTTTTATTATCAGTTTGCCTAAATACATCGGGGTTTACAAAAGTGTACAAATGGCTGGCCTTATAAGGCTTTACATTAATAAAGCTAAAATATTCATCCAGCGCACCCTGTGCTACGGCTATAATGGTACTTTTTTTATACAGATAGGTAAGGCGCTCTGCAAGGCGCATGTGCCAGGGCTTATACTCAATTGAAGAAGCTACAAAAGCATGAATGGTAGTAACCAGTGTAACGTTACGGGGCACCCCAAGCCTTGCCACAATTGTACTCCAAAACAAATGGCTGTGCACAATGCTTACCGCATGTTTTTTTATCAAGCCCCTAAGTTTTACTGCCGCCAATGGAGCCTGTAAAGGCGTACGCATATCCAGGCAATACAAACCATCGCATTGCAAATCTGTGCCAAAATCATTTTCGGGGCTAAGTGTTACAATAATATTGTTGTACTCCTGCAACTGCTTTACCACTGTTACCAGCATGGTTTCGGCACCGCCCCGGCCCAGGTTATCTATGATATGAAGAATTGTTTTTTTCATTCGCCACCCCAGTTACATTTTTTTAAACACCACAGCAATATGAGAGCCATTGATACCGGTGGTTAATTTTTTAACCACTGCTGCAGGCAGTGTATATACAGCAGCCATCATCATTTTAATTTTTTCAGCGGCTGTATGCTTACCACCTATAGATTTAATGTTAAGCAAATATTTGGCATGCAGGTAAGCCTGCGTTTTAATGCTTCCTTTAACATCATATTGCACCTGTTGTATTTGCAAATTAAATAAGGGAGCCATTTTTTCAAACACCTGCCGGTTCCATAATCCCATATGGTGGGGTGGTAAATTAAGGGTGCAATATTTATCGTAGCCTAAAAAATATGGCTCATTATTAGGTACACCAATTACTAATTTACCACCTGGCTTTAATGCTTTTAATGCATCTTCTAAAAAAGTTTTTACATCGTAAATATGCTCTAGTACCTGAAACATACATACCATATCGTAATAGCCTGGCCGGTTAGCTGCATGATTGGCTATTAATTCATCAAATACTTCCAGCCCTTTTCTGCGGCAGGCTTTAAGTGCTTTTTTATTTAACTCAAGGCCACAGGCTTCGCTGGCTTTTTCAGTAGCCCTGCTTAAAAAATTACCAATACCACAACCAATATCCAGCACCTTATCGCCTGCCTTCATTTCATCCAGCGCCAACTGGTTTTCAAATTTCCAGGGGTGATAATATCCGTCGCCCAACTGTAATTGCAATTGCTCATAAAATACACCATCGCCATCCATGCCACGTGGATGATAAAAACGGTAACCAGTATCGGCACATTCGTACAACTGAAACTGCCCTTTAGCTGGCAAAAATTCAGACACATCTGTATCCAGCTGCTGGCGGTATAATGCAATAATATCTTCGCTGTTAAAACTTTCGGCCAGCGCTGTATTTGACCGGGAAGTAACCGGGCTTAATGGACTGCTCATACTCATAATTTTTTACAGATGCATCTTTACAGCTTGCCTGGCAAATATTTTTTTAAACTGCAGCCAGGGCAATTGTAGCCTGCACACCCAATTAATAACGATAAAAGCTGTTGCAAACAGCAGGCAGTAGGTAAGCAGGTTGGCGTAGGCCGCTCCCCTTATACCCATTTGTTTTATAAAAAAATAATTAGTGGTAATACACAACAGGGTGCTAAACACAGATAATGCAATTACCAACTTGTTTTTTTTATAGTAGTATAAAAAACCAAGCATTAATGCATATAATCCCCAAAAGAAAAAACCTGCTGCATTACAAGCCACATAAGGTACACCCGGCGCATATTGCTGGTTAATAAACAAGCGGTAAACTAAGGGCATACTTACTGATAATAGGATGACACAACAGAGCAAAAAAGCGGCAAACAAATATTTTATTTTAACCAACTTATACTTTGCAGCATCTGTAAGCTGTGTCAGGTGGCGATACAGCAATGGCTGATACGAAAAGAAAAAAGCACTTACCACTACATTTATGATAAATGCAAACTGAAAAGACAAAGCATATATACCGAGGCCTGCTTTATCTGCCGGATACAGGTAATGAATAAAAAATTTATCTGCGCCATTTAATACAAATACATTGAACAAGAAAAAAATTTGAGATATACCAAACTTAAACTCTTGCTTGATATACTTTTTACTTACCTGCAGGTGTATAAAGCCCTGCCTATAAAAATACAGCAGCCCATAAGCAAAAATGATGGCTGCTGCTACTACCGAAGCCACTATCCTGCCCTCAGCACCTTTGCCGCCAGCTATTACCAATAATACAACGAGCCCAATTTCGGTAATATCTTTTGCGGCTGATAGAATGAGGAAGTGAACCGGTTTATTTAATGTACGCAAGTATGCCAGCATGTTTTCTTGCACCAGTATAAAATAGGTATAAAACACCCCCATCAGCAGCAGCCGAAAGGGCACTGCCAAAAAGCCCGTTACCAGGTTTGATGACAGCAGAAATAATATTAGCAGCAGCAAAAAACAACTGGTGGAAAGTGCCAGTGAAGAGTTGAAAAACAACCGGTACTCCTTAGCATCCATTTTTGCATGTGCGATGGGCAAAGCGGCAGGCATGCCCATTATTACAAATGGCAATACCATGGCGGTAAATACATTGTATAAAGAGAGGATACTGTTTTGCTCTGGTAAAATATAATTGGTAAGAAAAAAAGCCAGCACTGCCATCAACCCTTTGTTAAAAAAGGATGCCACAGTATAAATGCTAAATGATTTGGCTAGCGTCATTTATTAATTTTTTGCCGCATTGTATTTATTATGCTAAGGCTGTTGGGGTGCCATAGGCTTAATGGCTTTTACAACCGACGCTACACAGTTTTCGTAAAAAACTTTACCACCCCACACATTATCCATCCCATACTTTTTAAACCAGCCGGCTACCGTTTTAATTTTTTGAGGATGATCGTACTCCGGCGAAAACATATCAAATGTATCCAGCACACATAATTCTCTTAATTGCTGGTAAGGTATATGGGTGGGCAAAGTGCCTTTAATATCGCAAATGGGTATAAAGCGGTTAAAAATTTTACCCAGCCCTATTTTTGAAAAAAAGAGTGATGCCTTTATCATCCAGTCGATATGGCGGTTAATTAAAGCATACAATTTTTCGTGGCCTATTTTTTTGGTGAAAGGGCGGTACAGGTATTTGGCATGCAGCTTTGTCCACCAGCCATTCACACCATAAAAGTCCACTACCAGCTGGCCACCGGGTTTTACCATATCTACCAATGCTTTTACCGATTGCTCAAAATTGGGGGTATGCTGCAATACGCCCAGGCAAAGCACTTTATCAAACTGTGCTTGGGCAAAAGGCATTTCGTATATACTTGCCTGAAAAAGGTGCAATCGCTGGTGAGGGCCGTTGTTTTTATAGTTAGCTTCTACTGCGTTACTATAATCAACACTGTATACTTCTGCATTGGTATGATCGAGTAAAATTTGGGTAAAGCGGCCAGCGCCGGAGCCAACCTCTAAAATATTTTTACCGGTAAGGTCTTCTTTATCCCAGCCTGTTTCTGCAAAAAAACGGGTTTTGCTAATGTGTAATTTACTGGCTTTATCTACCTGTGTACCTGCAAACTTGTTCCACTGGTAGCCAAAGTTTTCGGTATAATTATCATTGGTAACAATGCGGTAAGCGCCATTTTTTTTGGGAAAGATGAGGGCACAATTATCTGTAAGCCCCTCTGCAGCCAGGTGTAGCAGGTTGTTGGTAAATGGATTGACTAACTGGATTTTCATCAGTAGTTAACGGTAAAATGGATAACGCTTTTGTTTTACTTAGCAATTCTCCTGAGGTATTCACCGTAACCACTTTTTTTAAGTTTGTCTGCTTCGTTTAGTAACTGCTCTTTAGTAATGTATCCCATACGCCAGGCAATTTCTTCGGGGCAGCCTATTTTAAGGCCCTGCCTTTGTTCAATTACCCTTACATATTCGGTTGCATCACTCAAACTCTCAAAGGTTCCGGTGTCTAACCAGGCGAATCCACGGTTTAAAACGCCCACTTTGAGCTTTTTATTTTGCAGGTATGTTTTATTTACATCGGTAATTTCATATTCGCCCCTTGGGCTGGGGGCTATATTTTTAGCAATATCTACCACATGGTTATCGTAAAAGTACAGGCCGGGTACGGCATAATTGCTTTTAGGCTCGGCAGGTTTTTCCTCTATACTCAGTGCATTAAACCCGGCATCAAACTCTACCACGCCATATCGCTCAGGATCACTAACCGGGTAAGCAAAAATTACAGCCCCATCAGGATTGGCGGAGCTTTGCAGCAATTTGCTAAATCCTGTACCATAAAAGATGTTATCACCCAATACCAGCGCCACACTGTCGGTGCCAATAAATTTTTCTCCAATCACAAATGCCTGGGCAAGGCCATTGGGTATGGCTTGTACCGCATACTCCAGCCGGCAACCCCATTGGGCACCATCCCCCAGCAGGCGCATAAATTGGGCCTGGTCGTCGGGTGTGGTAATAATCAATATTTCATTAATACCAGCCAGCATTAGGGTGCTTAGCGGGTAATAAATCATTGGCTTATCGTAAATAGGCATCAGTTGTTTGCTAATACCCATGGTAATGGGATATAATCTTGTGCCGCTGCCACCTGCCAGTATAATGCCTTTCATTGTATATTATCTTTTATGGTATTGTGCTTTGTAATAATGCTGATAATTGCCACTGGTTACCTGGCTAAGCCATTCTTTATTATCAAGGTACCAATCGATGGTTTTTGAAATACCCTCTTCAAACTGTAAGGAGGGTAACCAACCAAGTTCATCCTTTAATTTGGTGGCATCTATGGCATAGCGTAAATCGTGGCCTGCCCTGTCTTTTACGTAGGTAATCAATTTTTCGGAGCTACCTTTTTCTCTGCCTAATTTTTCATCCATTTGGCGGCACAGCTCTTTAACAAGCGCAATATTTGTCCACTCATTATGGCCGCCAATATTATAGGTTTCGCCAATTTTGCCCTGGTGAAAAATAACATCAATTGCCCTTACATGATCTTCTACAAACAACCAATCTCTTACATTTTCGCCTTTGCCATAAATAGGCAGTGGCTGTTGGTGTATGATATTGTGTATACAAAGTGGTATCAGTTTTTCGGGAAAATGATAGGGCCCGTAGTTATTGCTGCAGTTAGATATTTTTACCGGCAGGTGGTAGGTATGATAAAATGCCCTAACCATATGATCGGAAGAGGCTTTGGAAGCCGAATACGGACTGCGTGGATCGTATGCAGTGTGTTCGGTAAAAAAACCTGTTTCGCCCAATGAGCCGTAAACCTCATCGGTGCTTATATGATAAAATATTTTACCCTCGTAACTGCCATTCCAATATTGCTTGGCGGTATGCAGCAAAGTGGCTGTGCCCAATACATTGGTGGTAACAAAGGCTAGTGGATCGGTAATACTCCTGTCTACATGGCTTTCTGCCGCACAATGCAATAATGCAGTAAATTGGTGCAGCTCAAATAACTCTTTTAGCAAAACGGCATCGGTGATATCGCCCTTTACAAAGCTGTAATTGGGCATGGCTTCTATATCCTTCAAATTTTCCAGGTTGCCGGCATACGTAAGTTTATCAATATTTACAATCTTGTAATCCGGGTATTTGGTAACAAATAAACGGGTTAAGTGAGAGCCTATAAAACCGGCACCGCCAGTAATTAATATAGTGTGCATGTTTTGCTTTTATTAAGGCGGCAAAAATAGAGATAATCTGGCATTAACTAACAGCCATTTAAAGATGGCAGCAGCCACAGCAAGTTTTTATTTTTACAAAAAAGTTTTAAAAAAATTTGGCGAAGCAATTTGTTTAATCGTATATTTGCGATATGTAATTTTGTAAGCGGCTCTTAGCTGCTTTTCTTTTACACTTTTTAATCGCACAAATACGATAAAATGGATAAAAAACAACACTGGGAAAAAGTATTTAGCCTCAAGCCTGGCAACGAGGTTAGCTGGTACCAACCCACACCTACCGATTCGCTTGAATTTATTCAGTTGTTTCAGCTGCCAAAAAATGCAGCCATCATAGATATTGGCGGCGGAGACAGCTTTTTGGTAGATCATTTATTGCAACAGGGCTTTACAGATATTACTGTTTTAGATATTTCGGCAGCCGCCATCCAAAAAGCAAAAGCAAGGCTGGGCAGCAATGCCAATAGGGTTAATTGGGTTGTATCGGATATCCTTGAATTTAACAGCAATAAAAAATTTGATTGCTGGCACGACAGGGCGGCGTTTCATTTTTTAACCGAGGCTGCCGAAGTACAACAATACCTGGCCATAGCGGCTGCTCATTTACAAGATACCGGCAAAATGGTGGTGGGTACATTTTCTACCGATGGACCCGAAAAATGTAGTGGACTTCCGGTAAAACAATACAACGAGCAATTGCTAAGCAGTACCCTGCAGCAATGGTTTAAAAAAATACGGTGCATCCATACCGACCATATCACCCCGTTTAAAACCATCCAAAAATTTTTATTCTGCAGTTTTCAAAAACAATTAATTCCCTATGGCCATTCATAAAAAACAAGCTTTTGAAGCAAAAGAGCAAGAGTTGGCAGAGTTTGCCAAAGCCCTGGCCCACCCGGCCCGTATTGCCATACTAAAAGTACTGGCACAAAAAAACGAATGCATTTGTGGCGAAATAGTGGAAGTGTTGCCCCTGGCACAAAGTACCGTATCGCAGCACTTAAAAGAGCTAAAAAATGCCGGGCTTATAAATGGTACGGTAGATGGACCCCGTAGCTGCTACTGTATTAATTGGAAAGCTTTTGAGGCATTTATGGGTGAGTTTAGCTTTTTGTTTAACAAACTAAAAGTGCAAAACCAGCAAGCATGCTGCTGATGATAACAACCATTTTTTAACCAATATTTTTTAACCGCCGAAAGGCACAATTAGTATAGCCATGAATAATGAATCAACATTAAAAACACTTGTAAAAGAAAAGTACGCTGCCATTGCAGCACAAAGCCAGGATCAAAATGCCAGCAGCTGCTGCGGAGCTACCAGCTGTTGTGGCGACGGCACTTACCAAATTATGGCCGATGATTATAGCCAGTTGGATGGCTACAACCCCGATGCCGATCTTGGCCTGGGATGCGGCCTGCCCACCGAATTTGCCAAGATAAAAACAGGCGATACGGTTATTGACCTTGGCAGTGGCGCCGGCAACGATGCCTTTATTGCCCGCCGCATTACCGGCGAAACTGGTAAAGTGTTGGGTATAGATTTTACCGAAGCAATGATTACTAAAGCAAGGGCAAATGCAGAAAAACTTGGATTACACAATGTAGAATTCAGGCTGGGCGATATAGACGATATGCCTGTTACCAGTAATTATGCCCATGTAATTGTAAGCAACTGTGTATTAAACCTGGTGCCCAATAAGCACAAAGTATTTAGCGAAGTGTACAGGGTATTAAAACCCGGTGGGCATTTTTCTATTTCGGATATAGTGCTGGAGGGTGATTTGCCTGCCAAATGGAAAGAAGTGGCCGAGCTGTATGCCGGTTGCGTAAGTGGCGCCATCCAAAAAAGCAGCTACCTGGATATTATTGCAGAAACCGGCTTTACAAATATTACCCTGCAAAAAGATAAAACGATTGTTATACCAGCCGAAATATTGGCAAGCTATTTATCAACTGCCGAAATAGACGCCTACAAAAAAGGTACCACCCGTATTACCAGCATCACCGTATATGCCGAAAAGCCAGCAAAAGACGAACGCAAATGCTGTGAGCCGGGTAGCGGATGCTGCTAAGCAATTATGCTGCAGGTATTACAACCTGCAGCATATATTTTACCATTATTTAAACACTATACACATGCCTACTACCGCATTTACGCTTGTATTAAAAAATGCAGTAACAGCCGAAGAAAAAGCTACTGCCATTCGTTTTTTGCAGCAACACAACCTGCCCGTAACAGATATTACCGATGCTACATTGCTGTACCTGCTGCTGCATAACGATACAGCTATCGGCACCGCAGGCCTAGAAATTTTTGAGGATTGTGCCCTGCTAAGAAGTGTAAGTGTGCACAACGATGCACAAGGAAAAGGATATGGAAAATGGATTGCAGATACCATAGCGCAATACGCAACACAAAAAGGCATCAACTGCCTATACCTCCTTACCACTACTGCTAAAGATTTTTTTAGCAAGCAAGGCTACAAAGTAATCAACAGAACAGACGCTCCCGAAGCCATCCGCCTGAGCAGCGAATTTGCATCTGTGTGCCCAGCCTCGGCAGTATTGATGAAAAAAACGATATAACAGTATTTAAAATTTTCTCTGCAATCAACCTATGTCAGCCAACAATTGTACACCCGTAAGCCAGCGTAAGCAATTAAGTTTTTTAGACCGGTATTTAACCCTTTGGATTTTTTTAGCCATGTTGTTAGGCGTTAGTATTGGCTATTTTGTACCCGACAGTAGTGATTTTATCCATTCCTTTTCGTCGGGCACCACCAATATACCGCTTGCCATAGGGCTTATTTTAATGATGTATCCACCTTTTACCAAAGTAAAATATCATCAGCTAAAACAAGTATTTAAAAATACCCGGGTGCTGGGTGTTTCGTTATTGCTTAATTGGGTTATTGGGCCCATATTAATGTTTGTACTAGCCATTATTTTCTTAAAAAATTATCCAGATTATATGGTGGGCCTGATACTCATTGGGCTGGCACGCTGTATTGCCATGGTAATGGTATGGAACGAGCTGGCAGAAGGCAGCAGGGAGTATGCTGCAGGCCTGGTAGCCCTCAACAGTATATTCCAGGTATTACTCTACAGCATTTATGCCTATGTATTTATTACGGTACTGCTACCTATGTTTGGTTTTACAGCTGTAGCCATTCATATCAGCATGGCGCAAATTGCCCAAACAGTAGCCATTTACCTGGGCATACCATTTGTTGCTGGGTTTATTACAAGGTATGTACTCATCCGCTATAAAGGCGAGGAGTGGTACCAGCAAAAATTTATCCCCGCTATTTCACCCATTACATTAATAGCCCTGCTGTTTACCATTGTGGTAATGTTTAGTTTAAAAGGCAAGCTGATTGTACAAATACCCATAGATGTGATAAGAATTGCTATTCCGCTGGTAATATATTTTGCCATCATGTTTGCCGTTAGCCTTTTTATAGGTAAAAAAATGGGCGCTAATTATGCTACCAATGCATCGATAGCTTTTACCGCAGCCGGCAATAATTTTGAGCTAGCCATTGCCGTGGCCATTGCCGTATTTGGCATTAATAGCGGGCAGGCATTTGCAGGGGTGGTAGGCCCGTTGGTAGAAGTGCCGGCTTTAATAGCACTCGTAAACCTTGCCTTTTGGTTTAAAAATAAATATTACACCCAACCCACTAAAGATTTAAAATAAATGAAAAAGAAAGTATTATTTGTTTGTGTTGAAAACAGTAACCGCTCTCAAATGAGCCAGGCCTTTGCCAACATACATGGCGGCCAAATGGTAGAAGCATACAGTGCCGGCAGTAAGCCCAGCGGTATTGTAAACCCCAAAGCAATTGCTGCAATGAAACAACTTGGGTACGATTTAAGCACCCACGATAGCAAAAGCCTGGAAGAGGTAAAACAATATGCCCCTTTTGATGCGGTGGTTACCATGGGTTGCGGCGATGCCTGCCCCTGGATGCCTGCAAAACAATTTATTGATTGGCAGATACCCGACCCTAAGCATATGGAGCCAGAAGCTTTTAACGAGGTAAGGGATTTTATCAGCCAAAAAGTAAAAACGCTGCTGCTTGAATTATAAAATTGTTACGCCTGTT
>JBDKJT010000064.1:0-5021 GCA_039796475.1 Bacteroidota bacterium
ATTTATATGGCAACTTTATCAGTAAATGGTTAAGATTTTTTAACTGCGAATGCTGGACTGTAGTGTTGGAGCCAATAGAAGGACATGGCAGTTGGGATGGGCAAAAACCTTTTGGGCCATTATCTAAAAATACCGATTATGATGGTGCTATTGCTGTATTAACAAGGGCTACCATTCGGTTGAAAAAACTAAAGGCTTTTTGGCAAAATGTAGATACGGTTGCCCGGCAAATGGCTACCGCACCTGGTTTTATCACTTCGATAGGTGTGGGCGAAATGCCATTTGTAAAGCAGGCTACCTTTAGTATTTGGCAGAGTAAAACAGCCATGAAGGCTTTTGCTTATCAACTGCAGGCGCATGCCGAGGTGATAAGAAAAACAAGGAAAGAGGATTGGTACAGCGAAGACATGTTTGTACGGTTTAAAATACTTTATACAGCAGGTACTATTCGGCAGAAAAATCCTTTGGCCGGAATATCCTAAATTTGTTGCCAAACGATTGCAGCAGTGCCCCGGCACATTTTACAACAACACATCTACACTTACCGCTGCCAGCGGCTGCATCTTAATTTTATTTTATGAAGAATATTAAACTAATTGAAGTGCCCAGCGAAATAGGGGCCGGAACCCGTGGCGCCAGTTTGGGAGTTGATGCGATAAAAATTGCAGCACTCGATTTTATGAGTAATTTTTTTATTCACTTTCCTTCAGAAAAGATAGAAGTAGAAAACCACCTGCTATATGAGCCCATACAATCGCCCTACGCCAAACGCATACAAGGTATCAATAACATGTATGAGCGTATTAGCAAAGCAGTGCATGATACTATAAAAGGTAATTTTTTTCCTGTGGTGCTTAGCGGCGACCATAGCAATGCCGGAGGGACTATTGCAGGTATTAAAATGGCCAAGCCCAAAAGCAAACTGGGTGTAATTTGGATTGATGCCCATGCCGACCTGCACACCCCTTATACAACGCCAACCGGCAATATGCATGGCATGCCGCTGGCTGCTACTATAGGTGAAGATAATACAGAATGTAAAGTGCATGAGCTGGATGAAAAAACAGAACGGTTATGGAACCAGTTGAAAAATATTGGAAAAATTTGCCCCAAAGTTTTACCCGAGGATGTGGTGTTTATTTCGTTAAGAGATTTTGAGGTAGAGGAAAAAGCGCTGATTGAAAAACATGGAATTAAAATTATTACCACCAACGAGGTAAGAAGAAACGGGGTAGAGAGTGTAAGTAAAAAAGTACTGCGTTACCTAAGCGACTGCACAGATATCTATGTAAGTTTTGATGTAGATAGCCTTGACTCCTCTATTTCAAAAGGTACAGGCACGCCGGTTAGCAATGGGTTAAGAGAGAGGGAAGCAGAGGACCTTATCAGCAAGTTTATGCAAAACCGCAAAATTTGTTGTTTTGAAATCACCGAAGTAAACCCTACACTAGATAAAGAAAACCTGATGGCAGAAATTGCATTTAATATTTTACAAAGAAGTGTTAATATATTAATGATGAACTAGTTGTACTATCTCTATTAAATTTAATTGGCAGTACCATAAATTATTTGTAGCAGATTGATTAAAATATAAATGGTTCATTTTCTTTTAATTGAACAGTTTTTCTAAATAAAAAAATTATTAACCAATTTTTTGAAGTTTAATATTTAGATATCTATTACAGTGTGATGAAAATCAACTCAAAGGATAGTTTTATTTAATAGCATCTGGTGGATTTTTTCAACCTGCGGTATCAATAGGCTTTGTTCGTTGTTTTCAATAATATAGTCGCACAAGCGCATTTTAATGGTTTCCGAAATTTGCTTGCCCATCCTTTTTTGCACTTCCTCTTTTGATACGCCATCCCGTTGCATAACCCGGTGTATACGCAGGCTGGCAGGTGCAGATACCCCAATCACTTTATCCAGGTGCGCTTGTGAGCCACTTTCAAATATGAGGGCTGCTTCTTTAATGGCATAAGGGCTGTTTTGCCGGTTCATCCAATCATCCGCATCTTTTAAGGTGGCAGGGTGCACCAGGCTGTTGAGCAATTGCAGGCGGCCAGGATTATTAAAAACAATCTCCGAGATATATGGTCGGTTGAGCTGGCCATTGATATAGCTGTTGGCTCCAAAATTTTCGATTATCAATTGCTTTAAAGGCTCGCTTTCATTCATCAATCGTTTAGCTGCATCGTCTGCATAATATACCGGTATGCCCAGCACCTCAAATATTTTTGCCACCGTACTTTTGCCACTGCCAATACCACCGGTAATACCTACTTTTAGCATGATGCCGCTTTAAAATGTGAGTAATACATTCTTTCAAAATTAACTAAAACAAAAACCCAAAAGCAACTGCTTTTGGGTTTTTAAAAAATTGGTAATTACTAATTATTTTGTTTCGGCAGCGGCAGCTTTGTTAAGAGCAGCGCTCATTTCCAGGCTGATGCTGCTTTTTTCCATTTTTAAATAACTGCCGGGGCTTACTTCCAGTTCGATAGTGCCATCCTCGTTTACCTTATTTATTTTGCCATGTATACCAGCAATGGTAACTACTTTATCGCCTTTTTTAAGTTCTTCGATAAAAGTTTTTTGTTGCTTTGCTTTTTTAGCCTGCGGACGAATCATGAACAGCCAGAAAACAAGGATCATCATACCCATAAAAATCAGCGACATGCTGCTGCTGCCTTTACCTTGTGGATCCATCATTAAAAAAATACTAAGTGCTTGCATGGTGTTTATTGTTTTTAGTTAAATACTTTATTGGGGTGCCTGTTCTTTTACCTCGCCGGTAAGTTTAAGGTTGGGAAAAGCAGGCACTACGTTGGCCATTACAATTACTTCTTTATCGGCATGGCCTACACGCCCTTTGCTATTAAAGGTAACTTTTATAAATCCGGTTTCGCCGGGTAATACAGGCTTTTCGGGTTTTTCGGGTACTGTGCAGCCGCAACTGGGTTGTGCACTGCTTATTACAAGTGGCTTGCTGCCAATATTTTTAAAGCGGTAGTTGTATTGCACCGATTCGCCTTCGGTAATAGTGCCAAAATTATATACGCTGTCTATTAATTGTACGCTGGTAGTATCTTTTAGTGCTTGCTGCACTTTTTGCAGGGTGTCGTCTGCCACCTTATCCTGCCGCCTTACATCGCAGGAGGCAAAAAGAATAACAGCGGCGGTTGCGGTTGCCAACAATTTCATACGGTGCAATTATATGGTGCTGTTTCGAAAACTTTTTTTATGAATCTTACCATCAGCGGTAAGTTCTTTATGTATATTATCGAGTATACCATTGATAAACTGGCCACTTTGTGGTGTGCTGTATTCTTTGGCCAGGTCGATATATTCGTTGATGGTTACTTTAGTGGGAATGGTTTCAAAATACAAAAACTCACTAATGCCCATTTGAATGATAATAAGGTCGAGCGATGCAATCCTTTCGGCATCCCAATTTTTTAATTTGGGTTTTAGCAGTTCCATGCTAATCTCTTTTTTCTCAATGGTGGTTTCCAGCAAGTTTTTGGCAAATTCCATTTTCTCCTTGCTTACAAATTCGTTAAAATCGTAGGAGTGAGGTTTTTGTAAAAAATTCTGCACCAGTATATTCATCATATCTGCGTCGTCATCCCAATTGATAAAAAGTTCTTCAATATGATTGATGAAATCTTCGTTGGGCAACATCAGCTGGGTAAAAATAAACTCCAGTATTTCTTTTTCTGATCGTTTGTCACGAGCTTCCAGCGCCAGGTAATCTTTATACTCTTCAGATTCTACCAGCCTTTGGTATGTTTTCTTTAGCAGGTCTTCATCCAGCAGGGTATCTGGTTTCATTTCGCCCATATTGCCGATGTAGGAGGGTATCTCCAGTATCTTCCACAATAATTCGTTGCCCGCCAGGCGGGTATTAATGTTTAAATCTTCGGCACTGGGCAAATGTTTGGAGGCTCTTTTATGGGCATCCTTTTCTACATAACGGGCCGTTTCCGTTAAAAAGTAAATGAGGTAAACCAGTAATTTACGAGACTGGTCAATTTGTTTACGCAGTAATTTGTTAGCTTCTGGTATACTGCTGTTGTTGCCGGTACTGTCCAGTGTGTACAACGCCTGCATTACTTTTACCCTGATATTTCTTCTGCTGATCATTGATCGGTACCTTTTTATTACAAGCCGCAAATGTACAATTTAAAAAGCCTTTTTGGGAGATACTGACAAAAATAAATGCCCGGGGCTACGGCTAACTGACTATTTTTCACCAGTATTACTGACAGTTGTATTTTTTGCGGCCAAAAACTGACAACAATGCTTATACTGCTAATTGGTATAAAATTAGCATAGCTTTGCTGCCCGGTAAAAAAGCTTACCGGTATTCTTTTTCAAACTAACAAAAATTAATACGATTATGGCTAAGAAGATCAACATTACCCCATTACACGACAGGGTGATTGTAAAAGCAGCGGCTGCAGAAGAAAAAACCGCCGGTGGTATCATTATCCCTGATACTGCAAAAGAAAAACCACAACGTGGCGTAGTGATTGCTGCCGGACCTGGTAAAAAAGATGAGCCCGTTACTGTAAAAGCAGGTGATACTGTTTTGTATGGCAAGTATGCTGGTACCGAAATTACTTTTGATGGTATTGAATACCTGATTATGAGGGAAAGCGATATTTTGGCGATTGTTTAATATTAAATAGCCGAACGTTTTTTAAATGTACAAGTGAGTGACACAACGATGATGATTAAAGTTGAAATGTCTATCACAAAACCTTCAATATTAATTACAAAATCTAAAATCTAACTATAATGGCAAAGATGATCTACTTCGATATAGAAGCAAGAAATAAAATGAAACGTGGTGTTGACACATTGGCCAACGCTGTAAAAGTTACCCTTGGTCCTAAAGGCCGTAATGTGGTGATTGAGAAAAAATTTGGTGCACCAGCTGTAACCAAAGATGGTGTTACAGTAGCCAAAGAAATTGAACTGGAAGATGCAATTGAAAACATGGGTGCACAAATGGT
>JBDKJT010000065.1:0-40506 GCA_039796475.1 Bacteroidota bacterium
ACATCACCAAGCCCTTTACATTCGAAATCCTCGAGTCTCGTATTAAAAATTTACTGCAACTAAGGTTGCTGATGCAAAAAAAGTTTAAAAAGCAACTTGAGGTAAATCCCAGCGAAATTACAGTAACGCCGGCCGATGAAGATTTTATGAAAAGGGCATTGGCTGCTGTTGAAAAACACATGGGCCAACCCAGCTTTTCGGTAGAAGACTTAAGTCGTGAGTTGTACATGAGCCGGGTATCGTTGTACAAAAAATTATTGTCGCTTACCGGCAAAACCCCCATCGAGTTTATCCGTATCATGCGGTTAAAAAGGGCTGCCCAATTGCTTAAAAATCCCCAGCTAAATATATCAGAAGTAGCGTACGAGGTAGGCTTTAATAATCCAAAAGTATTTACCCGATATTTTAAAGATGAGTTTTCCTTAACTCCCTCCCAATACCAGGCACAAGGTTAGGCTGGTTGATTCTAATTTTTCAACTAATTGATTTTCAATTGATTTTATCAGATGTTACCCTTAAGTTTAACAAATTAAACCCTGTATGGGTTAACAAAATAGCCCCATAAAAAATCTTTTCTTTAACATTTGGCACCCTAATTAGAAACATATGGCTACCTCCATGCCCGTACTGCCCAACTAACTTTAGCCTCTATTTATTACAGCACCCTAGGTGTATAAAAGATTGCTATGGCCCGGTTAGTTTGCTTATTATTTTGCCTCCAGCTATTTATTCAGGTAAGCGTTGTTGCCGCTCCCGGGCAATACGTAAAAACAGAAAACGGTGTAATTATTTACCCGGCAGATGTAGTGCCCGGTAGTGCCCAATCAATTAAAATACAAGTAATAAACGATAAGATTATTAGGGTAACCGCAGCCGCACAAAAAGAAATGCCTGCCACACCAAGCCTGGTAGCAATTTATAATACCAGTAATTTACCTGTATGGGAGCTGGTGCCGGTAAGCGACGAAATGCTCACCATTAAAACCAGCTTTTTAACCGTAAAAGCCAATGTTACTACAGGGCAGGTTTTTTTTATGGATGCACAGGGTAAACCCATCCTGCAAGAAAAAAAGCTGGGCCGTACCCTTGAGGGGGTAATACACGAAGGCACCCAATCTTACAAAATATCCCAATGTTTTGAAACCACGGCCGATGATGCCTGGTATGGCCTTGGGCAGCACCAGGATGGGCTGATAAATTACCGCAATAACCAGGTATTGTTATTTCAAAACAACACCGAAGTGGCTGTTCCTTTTTTAATATCCAAAAAAAATTACGGTATCCTTTGGGATAATTACTCCATCACCAAAGTAGGCGATACAAGAGATTATAAACCCTTATCCAGCCTGCGGCTGTATGACAAAAATGGCGAGCCTGGTTGGTTAACCACCACTTACTGCAACAATAAGCAACACCCGGCTGATGTGATGCTGCAAAGAGCCGAATCAGACATAAAAAGCGAATTTTTAGGCGACTCAAAAATATACTGGCCAGCTGGTTTTAATGGTACAGATGGTAGTGTAGTGTGGGAGGGTGCCCTTGGCTCGGGCATAAGCGGAGTGCACAAATTAAGGGTAACCTATGGTGGGTATATAAAAATATGGGTAAACCAAAAACTGGTGATGGATCGCTGGCGCCAAAGCTGGAACCCCGGCTCCGCTGTTTTAGATATACCCATGGAAAAGGATAAAAAATATCCAGTAAAAATTGAGTGGCTGCCAGATGGTGGCGAGTCGTATGCCAGTGTAAAATGGATGGAACCCGTAGCGCCCGGTAACGAAAATTGCTTTGGCTTTAGCTCCGAGGCTGGTCGCCAGCAAGATTATTATTTTGTATACGGCAGTAATATGGATGAAGTAATTGCTGGCTACCGCCAATTAACCGGTAAAGCCACCCTTATACCCATGTGGGCACTTGGTTTTTGGCAAAGCAGGGAGCGCTACAAAACACAAGATGAAATTTTAAACACCGTAAGCGAATTCCGTAAAAGAAAAATACCGCTAGACAATATTGTATTAGACTGGAGCTACTGGAAAGAAGATGCCTGGGGCAGCCAGGAGTTTGATAAAACCCGTTTTTCAAACCCCGATAGCATGATAAAAGTGCTGCATGAAAAATACAACACTCATTTTATGATATCGGTGTGGCCTAAGTTTTACGAGGGTATCAACAGTTATAACCAATTTGATAAAAATGGTTGGTTGTATAAAAGAAATATTGCCGACAGGCAGCGTGACTGGATTGGCAAAGGTTACATCTCTACTTTTATCGATCCGTTTAATGCAGCTGCCCGTAAAGGTTTTTGGAACCTGCTAAACGAAAAATTATATCAAAAAGGAGTGGATGCCTGGTGGATGGATGCCAGTGAGCCCGATATACTTTCTAACGTTAGTCCACAAAAACGTAAAGAGCAAATGTATCCGCTGGCTGCAGGTGTTACTGCCGAGTACCTAAATGCTTATCCATTAGAAAATGCAAAAGGCATTTACGAAGGCCAGCGTTCGGTAAATCCCAATCAGCGGGTGTTTATACTTACCCGGTCGGCCTTTGCAGGCATGCAGCGTTATGCCGCCGCCACCTGGAGTGGCGATATCGCTGCCAACTGGGCCGAGTTTAAGGCACAAATACCAGCTGGTATCAATTTCTCCATGTCGGGTATGCCTTACTGGACAACCGATATTGGTGGTTTTGCAGTAGAAAAACACAATGAAAAACCCAATACAGCACAACTGGAAGAGTGGCGGGAATTGATGACACGCTGGTACCAGTTTGGCGCATTTTCACCCTTGTTTAGGTCGCATGGCCAGTATCCTTACCGGGAGATATATAATATATCGCCAGAGGGCCATGCGGCTTACAACAGTATGCTTTTTTATAATAAACTGCGGTATCGCCTCATGCCTTATATCTACTCAGTGGCCGGGCAAACTTATCATAACAATTATACCATGATGAGGGGGTTGGTAATGGATTTTGCCGCCGATACTGCGGTTACCAATATTGCAGATCAATATCTTTTTGGGCCATCCATACTGGTTAGCCCGGTGTATACATTGGGCCAGCGTACCAAACCCGTTTACCTGCCTGCAGGCTGCGGTTGGTATAATATGTACACCGGCGAGTATAAAGCTGGTGGCCATACCATACAAGCAGATGCGCCCTACGAAAAAATGCCTTTGTATTTAAGGGAGGGATCTATTGTGCCCTTGGGGCCAGCCATACAGTACACCGGCCAAAAAAAGGCAGATACCATTACCCTGTGTATTTATGCTGGTAAAGATGCCGCCTTTACCCTTTACGAAGATGAAGGCATAAACTACAATTACGAAAAAGGACAATTTACCAATATCGTTTTTAGCTACTCCGAAAAAGATCAACAGCTTACGATACAGCAGCGGCAGGGTGCTTTTACAGGAATGCTGCAAAAAAGACATTTTATCATCCGGTATATCACCCCACAAAATCCGGCGCCGATGGATGCTCCACATCCAAAGGATAAGCTGGTATCGTGGAAAGGCAAAACGCTTAATATTTCACTAAAATAAAGATTGTAACAATTATTAAAACCAAATGCTTGTTGTATGCAAAAACCCAAAACGTTCCAACTGCTTAAAGTTCCCTTATGGATCTTTACCTGCTGCATCATGCTAAGCAATATTGCTTATGCACAAACCAGTAAAGTTTCCGGCGTGGTTTCCGGGCAAAAAACAAATGCTCCGCTGGCGGGCGCTTCGGTAACTGTAAAAGGTACCGGTAAATCAGTACTAACGGATGAAACTGGCCGCTTTACGCTGGATGCCGGTGCCAACGATGTACTGGTGGTAAGCTTTGCCGGAAGAGTAACCAAAGAAATAAAAGTGAGCAATGCCTCACAATTCAGCATTGAGCTGGCAGAAGATATTGGCCGCCTGGAAGAAGTGGTGGTAATTGGTTATGGTACACAAAAAAAGAAACTATTAACCGGTGCCAACCTGCAGGTAAAGGGCGAAGATATTGCCAAACAAAGCACTACCAATGCGCTGCAAGGCTTACAAGGCCAGGCACCCGGTGTGCAAATAACCACTTACTCGGGCCAGCCCGGTTCGGGTATGAATGTGGTAATAAGGGGTAAGGGCACCATCGGTAACTCCAGCCCGCTATACGTGGTAGATGGGGTAAATACCGGTGATATCTCCTACCTTAATCCGGCAGATATAGAATCAATCGATGTGTTAAAAGATGCTGCTTCTGCCGCAATTTACGGTTCGCAGGCTGCCAACGGTGTGGTACTGGTTACCACCAAACAGGGCAAAAACGGGCAAAGCGCACGGGTAACGCTTGATGGATTTTATGGCTGGCAAAATGCACCCGAAAAAGCACAATTGCTGGATGCTAAACAATACGCCACCATTATGAACGAGGCGGCTGTTAACTCTGGCAAAAATCCTTACTTTACCAACGAGCAAATCAATAACCTGCCGGTAAATACCAACTGGCTCGATCAGATGTTTGTAAAAAATGCCCCCACCCAAAACTATGTGCTAGGGGTGCAGGGTGGTAATAACGGATCTGTTTACTCGCTATCTATGGGCTATACCGGTCAGGTAGGTATTGTGGGTGGTAAAGATTTGTCTAATTATGAGCGCTACAGCTTCCGTATCAACTCTGAGCATAGTCTGTATCAAAAAATAATAAAAATTGGCCAGCACCTCACTTTTACCGACCAAAAAAATAATGGTATTGGTGTAGGAGGTATTTATGGCAACACATTAAGGGGTGCTTTTGGTGTTAGCCCATTTGTACCCATGTATGGCTCCGATGGAAGCTTTTACGATAACAGCAACTCTACCTGGAATAATGGTGAAGCCAACCCATATGCTCAAATGTATTACAGCAATCAAAACCGTAATAACAACCAGCGGCTGTTTGGCGATGTGTATTTGTTGGTGGAGCCCATCAAAGGTTTGCGCTTTCGCTCAAGCCTGGGTTTAAATTATGGATATAACGAGGGGCGCTCATTTCAGCCAATTTACAAGCTGTCTATTTACGCCTTTAACAATAATACAGTTGCCAGCCAGGCAATGGGCCGTGGCCGTAGTTTGCAGTTTGATAATTTGTTAAGCTATAGCTTTAGCCTAAAAGGTGCTCATAATTTTGATGTAATGGCGGGTACTACTTCTATCAAATCAGTAGGCTCTGGTATTTTTGGTTCAAACAGAGACCTTGTATTTCCCGATCTGCAGCATGCCTGGTTATCCAACGCCACCAATAAAGATGGTACCAATATCAATTTAAATGGCTCTCCGTACGAAGAGGCATTGCTGTCTTACTATGGCAGGTTGCAATACAACTACAAAGAAAAGTTTTTGCTGAATGCTACCTTAAGGGCAGATGGTTCATCTAAGTTTGCGCCAGGCCACCGCTGGGGTTATTTTCCGTCTGTATCTGCTGGCTGGGTAGTAACCAAAGAGCAGTTTATGGATAACAATCAATGGCTCAGCTTTTTTAAACTAAGGGCCAGCTGGGGCCAGGTGGGTAACCAAAGCATTGCCGGTTATCAATACCTTTCTCCCATCAGTTTTAATTATACCAATTACACTTTTGGCAACCAGGAGGGTATGCTTACGCCAGGTGCTTTCCCAAGCAGGTTGGGCAACCCCGATATTACCTGGGAAACATCAGAGCAAACCAATATTGGTTTTGATGCAACCATACAGGGTAAACTCAACATCAATTTCGATTACTATATAAAAGATACCAAAGATTGGTTATTGGTAGCGCCCGTGCTGGCTACAGCTGGTGCAGATGCTCCATTTATCAATGGAGGCGATGTTAGAAACAGTGGTGTTGAGCTGGGTATCTCTTACCGCAGCAGTATTGGTAAGTTTAATTACACAGTTGGTATCAACGGTGCTTATAATAAAAATCGTATCGGCAATATCCCCACACTGGATAATGTAATACATGGCAATACCAACTCACTGTATAATAACTCTGGAGAGTTTTACAGGGCACAAAATGGTATGCCAGTGGGCTTTTTCTGGGGTTTAAAAACCGATGGCGTTTTTCAAACCGAGGCTGAGGTAAATGCACATAACAAAAACGGCAGCAAAATTCAGCCAGCTGCACAACCCGGTGATGTACGCTATGTAGATTTAAACAGCGATGGTGTTATTAATGATAACGACAGAACCCTCATTGGCGATCCTAATCCCGATTTTACTTTTGGATTTAACCTTGCTGCCGATTACAAAGGTTTTGATATCTCTGTATTGGCAAGTGGGGTAGCCGGCAACGAGTTGGTGCAATCATGGCGCAATCATTCCGATGCTAAAGCAAACTACACCGCTGCAATACTCGATCGTTGGCATGGCCCCGGCTCATCTAACCGTATACCAAGGGTAACAGAAGATAACCGCAACTGGACACAATTCTCCGATTTGTACATCCATAAAGGTGATTTCTTACGCATCAACAACATCACCATCGGATACGATTTTTCAAAATTGGCTAAAAAAAGCTACCTGAGTAAAGTAAGGATATATGCAGCCGCATTAAACCTTTACACGTTTACAAAATATAATGGAATGGATCCTGAAATTGGCTATGGCGAAGGCTTTTCTTCAGGTGTAGACCTGGGTTTTTATCCAAGGCCAAAAACATTTATGATAGGTGCTAACATTAAATTTTAATGACGTTTAAATCAAAAAGTATGAAACAGGTAAAAATATATTTGGCTGCCCTGGTGCTGTTAACAGCCACATCCTGCAAAAAAGATTTTTTGGATACTGAGGATGTAACCACGGCTACAGAACAAAATTTTTATAAAACACCCAACGATGCTTATAAGGCATTGGTAGGTTGTTATGATGGTATGCAACGGGTATGGTCAAACGGTATTGCCCTGCCCATTGCAGCCGAAGTAATGTCCGACAATACATTTGGCGGCACTGGTAACTCCGATGGCTTTAGTTACCAGATGATGGATGAGTTTGATAAACTGCGTTCACCATCCGATCAAAATTTATTTAATGCCAACTGGGTAGATTATTACAAAGCACTGTATCGCTGTAATATGCTGCTCAGCAAAATGGACCAGGTACAGTGGGGCAGTGATGCAGATGTAAGAAAAACATACGAGGCCGAAGCTAAATTTATCAGGGCCAGCTTGTATTTTGATATGGTGCGTTTGTGGGGCAACATCCCCTTACTAACGGAGCCTACCAACGAAAATGTACCACAGGCCACCGCCGAAGAAGTATATAAGCAAATTGCGGATGATTTAAAATTTGCAGCCGAAAACCTGCCGGCAGTAAGCCATACAGCACAAGACCCTGCCACCTATGGCCGGGTAACCAAATGGGCTGCAGAGGCATTTATTGCCCGGGTATTTTTGTACTACACAGGCTACTATGCAAAAGCCGACTTGGCTGGTACAGTAAGCAAGGCCCAGGCCTTGGCCTATGCTGAAGATGTTATAAGCAATGGTGGATTTAGCCTGGTAGCAAAATTTGCAAATTTGTGGCCCGCTGCATCTGTTGCAGACTATGCTGGTGAAGACAACAGCGAAACAATTTTTTCGATAAAATATACATACACCAGCGATTACAATGGTAATGTAGATGGCAATCACTGGCTGGTAATGTTTGGTATGAGAGAGCAGTTTGTTGCACCTTATGGCAATGGCTGGGGCGGCGGCACTGTTAATCCAAAATTATGGAGCCTGTATTCATCTACAGACAGCAGGCAAAAGGCTTCTGTAATATCCATTGCAGATGAAAACATCGATTTTAAAATGAAAAATAACCAGCGGGAGTATACCGGTTATTATAACAAAAAATACACTCCTACGGTAGATGAAAATGGTAACAGCATTGCTGTAAACAAAGGTGGTGTAAACTTTATGATAGGCCAGTTTCAAGATTATGTTTGTATCCGCTATGCAGACGTATTGCTGATGGCAGCAGAGCTGGGCTCGGCCAATGCACAAACCTATTTTGATGATGTACGCAAAAGAGCGTTTGGTAATAATTTTACTGCATTGCCTGTTTCAACTGATAATATTATGAAAGAGCGCAGGCTGGAGTTTGCACTGGAAGGTATCCGCTACTGGGATTTGTTAAGACAAGGTGTAGACGTGGCCGCAGCTGCCATTGCAGAAAATGCAACTGTTATGAACGGCGGTGTTAATACAGCTAAAAATATTAATGCAGCTAAAATAATTGAAACAAAAGGGTTGCAGCAAATACCATACACACAGATAACACTTTCAAACGGCGTATTAAAACAAAATGCCGGCTGGTAATCATTTAACTCAAAAAAATTCAGATATGAAACTGTTTAAAAATATTACCTGGATGATGCTGTTATGCACATTCTTGTATTCGTCCTGTAAAAAGGAAAAATATACGCTGGATCCTTTGCCCGATGCATCTCAGTTAAAATTTGATGTAAGGCAAGATCTTGCGGCAGACCCCGGTGGCAATACCATTATTTTAACCAACCTTACGCCAGAAACCGTACCCATGTGGGATTATGGCACTGGTAAATCTAACCGCCAGGTAGATACTATTCGCTTTGCATTTGCCGGTACTTATACCATTAAATATTCGGCACTTACCGGCGGCGGTATTGTAGAGATGCCACCGGTAACCGTAACCGTTACCAAGGATAATCTTAATTATGTAAACGATCCACTTTGGACGGCACTGTCTGGCGGCGTGGGTAAAGAAAAAACATGGTACCTCGATTTGGATGCTAACGGCGTATCTAAATACTTTGATGGGCCACTATATTTTTACGGCACCAATATGGGCTGGGGTGGTACCTGTATGCCCGGCGGCACCGATTGCTGGAACTGGAACCCCGGCTGGTCGGGCAATACCTGGCTAATGAATAAGGCAGATTTTGGATCACTTACCTTTAGCTTAAAAGGCGGGCCTTTTGTTACAGCCAAGCACCTTACCATACCAGGCCGTGGCACCGAAAACGGCACCTATTTTTTAGACAAGGATAATAAAACACTTACCCTTACAGACGCTACTCCATTGCATGATATCGGGCGTGACCCCTGCGTGGCACAATGGGGTAATATCCGCCTGTTGTCGTTAACAGAAAATACCATGCAGTTTGCTGTATTGCGTACCAGTTGTGAAGGGCCTTGTTTATTGGTGTACAACTTTATATCTAAAGATTACAACGATAACTGGACACCACCACCACCGCCAGTACCCAAGCCAGATGAAGGCTACAACCCTGTATTTGCCCCTGGCGAATTGCTTACTATGTTAACGGGAGGATCTGCATCTGGTAGATTTTGGTCGCTGGATGGTGCAGGAAACCCTGTAGACTGGGTAGCCAAAGGCAACGGGTGGACAACCTCTAAAGCATCCTCATACAATTGGGGATGGAACGAAAGTTGGGATGCCGTAGCTGCAGAAGGCTGGATAAAATTTGATAACAATGGTGGCCAGCATTACAGCCGTTTTCAAAACGGGGTGGTCACCACCGGTAATTTTACCATCAACGAGGCCACCAACGAAATTAATTTGGGCACCAATACGCTGCTGCAAAATTCAGCCAGCTGGATGAGCCCATCAGCCAACACCATTAAAGTAGTAAAAGGTTTTCCTACAGGTTATCAAACAAAAGGTATTTGGTTTGGTACCAGCTACAATGCCGAAAAAGATGAGTGGTTTGTGTTTCACTATATCATGCCCTAGCAGTTGGTTTTAGTAAGGTTACATAACAGCCCCTTAAAAAGGGCTGTTATTACAACCACCACTGCACTTAAATATGTCATTTAGTTAGCAATCAATTAGTATCCAAAGCGGCCCGTTTCTACGGGCTGCCTTAACTTTAAAAACAAACTAAAACCCATGTACAACAAAAAGAATTTGCTTTCGCTGGCTTTTGCCCTGGCAATAATGTCATCTTGCAAAAAAAGCGGCTCGGGCAACGATAATAATAACGGCGGTGGCAATGGCGGTGGAGCCAATACCGATACGGTATACAATCCGGTTGATCCGCAAATAACAGCATCGCAAGGCTTTTTTTTAGAAGATTGGCAACCACGTAGTTTTATTACCCCCGGTTTTAAGCTTACCTCTATGCCGTTTGATTTGGTTACGGATAGCGTAAATGTTGATTTAAACAAGGTAATTACCAAAGTGCCTAAGTACATATTTGGTAATAACGTTAACCCCTACATGACGCAAATTGTAGACCAGCCGGTATTGCTGGGCCATATCAATAACCTGCGTCCAAATGTTATCCGTTTTCCTGGCGGCAATATCAGCAGTGTATATTTTTGGGATGCCGATCGCAACACCGTGCCTGCAGATGTAGCAGATACTTTATACGACAGTAATAAAAACCCTTACCCGGCCAGCCCGGGCGAACCGCATTATACCTACTGGGTGGGTAAAAACAACGAGGGCTGGACACTCTCTTTAGAAAGCTATTACAGTATGATGCAAACAACAGGCAGCACAGGCATCATCACCGTTAACTATCCTTATGCCCGCTATGGACGTGGCGCTAACCCTGTAGCCACTGCAGCACATTATGCTGCAAATTGGGTACGCTACGATAAAGGCCGTACCAAATTTTGGGAAATAGGTAACGAGGTGTCGGGCCCCTGGCAGGCCGGGTTTAAAATTAATACCCGCCAAAATAAAGATGGACAGCCCGAAATTATCAATGGCGATATTTATGGAAAACATTTTAAAATATTTTGCGACTCCATGAGGGCTGCTGCCGCAGAAGTGGGCGCTACCATTAAAATTGGTGCTATCATCGAAGCATTGGATGCCAGCAACTCCTGGAATGTAGTATCCCGTACATGGAACGCCGAGTTTTACAAAGCCGCAGGCAATTACCCAGATTTTTTTATAGTGCATGATTATTTTCAAAATGCCGGTAACTCTGTTGGCAGCATTTTGGCCTCAGCCGCATATAATACAAAAGAAACACTCGACTATATTACCGCTAATACGGCTGCCAATGGCGTAAATATGAAACCCATTGCCCTAACCGAATGGAACATTTGGAACAGCGGAAGTAAACAAATGGTATCTAATATTGCAGGTATGCATGCCACGCTGGCTTTGGGCGAAATGCTCAACCATAAATTTGGATTGGCCAACCGATGGGATTTTGCCAATGGCTGGAATAATGGCGACGATCATGGATTATTTAACAATGGTACCAGCAACCCGGCAGAGCCAGCCTGGAATCCCCGCCCGGCATTTTTTCACATGTATTATTTTCAAAAATGTGTGGGCGACAGGCTCGTACAAAGTACAATTAAACCCATTACCGCCGGTGGCGATTTAGTAAGTTATGCCTCTACCTTTACATCGGGGCAGGCTGCGGTGGCTTTGGTAAACAAAGGAGCAGATAACCGCATTGTTGCGGTTAAGTTTAAACAGCTTACACCCGGTAGCAAATTTTATTGGTACACCTTAACAGGCGGTAGCGATAATGGCGATTTTTCACAAAAAGTATTTGTAAATGGCACAGGCCCCACAGGTGTGGCTGGCGGCCCCGGCGATTATGCCGGTTTAAAAGCCAATGCAAGTGCATTAAGCACAAATTCATTAAGTGTAACGGTGCCTGCCCGGAGTGTGGTATTTTTAGTAGCAGAAAGAAAGTAAAATATAGTAATGAAAAAAATAGTTTTGATTGGGGCATGCTGGCTATTAGGCATGCATACTACCGTTTGGGCACAATCGGTAAACCGTAAAAAATTTAACCAGCACTGGCAATTTTTTTTAGGCGAAACTGCCCCGGATGCAGGCAGCCAATGGCGTAATCTTTCACTGCCACACGATTGGAGCATTGAGCTGCCTTTTGATAGTACAAGCCCCACCGGTACCGGTGGCGGTGCATTGCGTGGCGGTATGGGTTGGTATAAAAAAATATTTACCCTGCCTGCAGCAGATAAAGACAAAAATATTTTTATTGATTTTGATGGCGTATATCGCAACAGTGAGGTATTTATCAATGGGCAATCATTGGGTGTACGGCCAAATGGCTATATCTCTTTTCGCTATGATATTACCCCTTATGTAAAGTTTGGAAACCAGCAAAACATCCTTACCGTAAAAGTAGACAATAGCCAGCAGCCCAACAGCCGCTGGTATAGTGGCAGCGGTATCTACCGCAATGTATGGTTGGTTACCACCGGCAAAGCCTATGTAGCCAATTGGGGTACTTATATTACTACGCCACAGGTATCTGCACAAAAAGCCATTGTAAAAGTTGCTACCACCATCAGTGGCGATAATGGGCTATGCGATGTAGTTACCAGCATTGTAAACCAGCAAGGTAAAACGGTAGCCAGCCAGGTACAAAAAAATGTGTTGGCTGCTAATAACAGCATCACCCAACAATTTAGCATTGCGGTGCCAATATTGTGGAGCCTCGAAAATCCTTACCTGTATAATGTGGTTACAAAAATTGTACGCAATGGTAAAACCTCCGATGTGTACACAACGCCACTGGGTATTCGTAGTTTTTTGTTTGATGCCGATAAAGGATTTATACTAAATGGCAAACCAGTTAAAATTGCCGGGGTATGCAATCACCACGATTTGGGATGCCTCGGCACCGCTGTCAACTATCGGGCATTGGAGCGTCAATTACAAATATTAAAAGGGATGGGCATTAATGGTATCCGCACTTCTCACAATCCGCCAGCACCCGAGCTGCTGGAGCTATGCGATAAAATGGGTTTTGTGGTAATGGATGAAGCATTTGATATGTGGCGCAAAAGCAAAAATAAATTTGATTACAGCGTAGATTTTGATGGCTGGTATAAGCAAGATCTTACCGACCAGGTGATGAGAGACCGCAATCATCCATCCATTTTTATGTGGAGTATAGGCAACGAAATAATGGAGCAATGGGCACCCGAAAGCGAAGCTGATGCTGTAAAAAATATCGTAAGCAGTATGCAGCAAATTGTAAAAAGCCTGGATGACAGGCCAACGGTTACAGCCAACAACGAGCCCAATGCCTACAACAGAATTTTACAATCAGGCTTAACAGATATCATTGGTTATAATTACAATCATACCAAATGGCCATCCGATAGCTTGTATAAAACCTGGGGCCGAAAACCATTTATCGTAACCGAATCGGTATCTGCCCTGCAAACAAGGGGGCATTACGATATGCCCTCTGATAGTATGCATATATGGCCTAAACGCTGGGATGTGCCGCTGGAAAATGCCAATCCTGATTTTACCTGCTCAGCATACGAAAACTGTGCTACCCCATGGGGCGGTACCCATATGCAAAACATACAAATGTTGTTAAAAAGTAAGCATATCAGCGGTATGTATGTATGGACGGGCTTTGATTATATTGGCGAGCCCACGCCTTATCCCTGGCCGGCACGCAGCTCATATTTTGGTATAGTAGACCTTGCAGGGTTTCCAAAAGATGCTTATTATCTTTACCAGAGTGTGTTTACCAGCAAAGCTATGCTGCATCTTTTTCCGCATTGGAACTGGCAACCCGGGCAAACCATTGATATGTGGGCTTATTATAACCAAGCAGATGAAGTAGAGCTTTTTATCAACGGAAAATCTAAAGGTATAAAAAGAAAAACAGGCGATGCCCTGCATGTAATGTGGCGGGTGGCATTTGAGCCCGGTACCGTAAAAGCGGTATCTCGTAAAAATGGCAAAGTAGTACTAACAAAAGAACTAAAAACAGCAGGTGTGCCGGCTAAGATAGAATTGCTGGCCGACCGGTTAAAAATAAATGCCACGGCAGATGATATGAGTTTTGTAACCGTAAAAATTACGGATAAAAATGGGGTAGTGGTACCCGATGCTGCTAACCTGGTACAGTTTAATGTATCCGGGCAGGGTACACTTGCGGGGGTGGATAACGGCTTGCAAACGGACCTTAGTTCATTTAAAGCCAGTAGCAAAAAAGCTTTTAACGGGCTTGCGCTGGCTGTTATACAAAGCAATGGCCAACAAGGAGCCATTGTTGTAAAAGCATCTGCTGCAGGTTTGCAGGATGCCATTATCACCATCAATGCCCAATAAAAAATGGTAAAGCTGAGGTACATATTTTTTTTTGCAGCCTTGCAGGCAAGCTTTTTTGCAAAGGCCGATATTACGTTGCCAGCCTTTATAAATAACGGAATGGTGCTGCAGCGCAATGCACCTATCAATATTTGGGGCTGGGCCGCCGCAGGCGAAAAAGTTAGCATCCGCTTTGATGGTAAAACATATCATGCCTTAACAGGCAGCGATGGTAAATGGGAGGTGGTGTTGGATAAACATATAGCCGGAGGCCCTTACCAGCTGCACTTGCAGGGCAACAATACAATTGTGCTAAATGATGTGCTTGTGGGAGATGTATGGATTGCTGCTGGCCAAAGCAATATGGAGTACGAAATGCGTAATGTAAAAGAGTTGTATAAAAAAGAGATAGCCCAATCTGCCAACAAACAAATACGGCAGTTTACAGTAACTAAAGCATACAGTTTTACAACACTTACAGCTGTTACAGCTGCTAACGGTGGATGGATAGCCGCTAACCCGGAAAATACACCTGCATTTTCGGCAGTTGCTTATTTTTTTGCTGTACAACTGCATCAGCAAAACAACGTACCCATTGGCATCATCAATACTACCTGGGGCGGCACACCGGCAGAGGCCTGGATGAGCAGGGAGGCATTGCAACCATTTACTAATTATGTTCAGCGCTACGAGTATATTAAACAGCCCGAAAACATAGCTAGTTTAAAAGCATCGGTAAGCGAAGCCAAGCTTACATACGAGCAGCAGTTAAACCAGTACTTTACCAGCGACACCACAGGTTTTTATTGTAGCGGTGCTTTGTATAACGTAAATGATTGGCCCAAAATGAAACTGCCTGCCCTTTGGGAAACTGCTGGCCTGCCTGCCAACCATGATGGGATGGTTTGGTTTAGAAAAGAAATAATGCTGCCAGAAGATGCAGCCGGTAAACCTGCCCAGCTGGAGTTGTCGTACATTGATGATATTGATAACACTTATGTTAACGGCCAATTGGTAGGCTCATCTGCTATTTGGAACGAGGCCCGTAAATACAACATACCCGCCGGAGTGCTTAAAGCAGGTAAAAATATAATTGCAGTAAAAATAATGGATACGGGCGGCGGCGGCGGTATATATGGCGATGGTAATTTGCAATTGTCGGTAGCGGGTAATAGATATCCCCTAAATACCGAATGGCAATACCAGCCATTTCCTCAGCAGGTATTGCCGCCTTACCCGTGGGATAAAGCGGTATTGTACCTGCATTACGAACCTACTACAATGTACAACGCTATGTTGGCGCCGCTGATTCCTTATAGCATCAAAGGTGTTATCTGGTACCAGGGCGAAGCCAATGTAAACAGGGCTAAGGAGTACGAAAGTTTATTTCCTGCAATGATTGCTGACTGGCGCAAGCGGTTTGGCCAAGGTAATTTTCCTTTTTTATTTGTACAGCTTGCCAATTACAACGATTTGGCCCCCGGTGCCGATTGGGCTGCTTTAAGGGCTGCTCAATTAAAAACACTTACCACTTCGCCCAATACCGGCATGGCCGTTACCATTGATGTAGGAGAGGCGGGAGATATTCATCCTCGTAACAAAAAGGAGGTGGGCTTACGGCTGGCATTAGCCGCACAAAAAATTGCTTACCGAAAAAATGTTGTACACAGCGGCCCGGTTTATAAACAACATACGGTGCAGCAACATAAATGGGTGATACAATTTACTAACACGGGCACCGGCCTTGCTACAAGGGGTGCTGTATTAACTGGCTTTGAAATTGCTGGCCCCGATAAAAAATTTGTGCCGGCACAAGCTATCATACGTAATAATATGGTAGAAGTGTGGTCAGCTAAAGTGCCATCACCTGCAGCGGTAAGATATGCCTGGGCCAATAGCCCGGATGGTTGTAATTTGTATAATCAGCAAGGTTTGCCCGCTGCACCATTTTGGGCAGATAAGCCATAAACTTTATCTACATGCCAGTAACCAATGCACATTCAATAACTGCCAGCAATGCTAAAAACAGGTTTGTATTTGCAATGGTTACCTCCTTGTTTTTTTTCTGGGGCTTTGTACATAACCTCGATCCGGTGTTGATACCTCATTTGCGTAAGTCATTTCAGTTAACCGATTTGCAATCGTCGCTGGTAGATTCTGCTGTATACATTGCTTATTTTGTAATGGCCCTGCCAGCAGGCTATATAATGCGGCGGTATGGATACAAAGCCGGTATTATTATCGGCCTGTTATTATTTGGTGTAGGATCTGTATTATTTGTACCCGCTGCCAATACGCTGCAGTATGCTTTTTTTTTAGCGGCTTTATTTATTATAGCTAGTGGCTTAACCTTTTTAGAAACTGCAGCCAATCCTTATGTAACAGTGCTGGGGCCACCAGAAACGGCCACCCGCCGGCTAAATTTTGCTCAATCTTTTAACGGGCTGGCCGCCTTTATTGCGCCGGCATATATTGGTCCGCTAATACTATCTGTTAATCGTTTTTCAAAGGAAGATACAGTTGGTTTATCAGCACAGCAATTGCACACTGCCTTGCAGGCAGAAGCTGCCAGTGTAAAAACACCATACCTGGTACTAGGCCTGCTGATATTGTTGGTAGCAGTTATTTTTTATTTTATCTCAATGCCCGATATCAGGGAAGAGGGTGAGGCATCTGCCGACAGTAGTTTTAAAGCGGCCTTACGTTCTGCCAATTTGCGGTGGGGGATAGTTGCACAATTTTTTTATGTGGGTGCACAGGTATGTGTAGCCAGTTTTTTTATAAAAATGGCGGTAACCACAGCCGGGCTTACTGAACCCACCGCCGCAATGTACCTGGGGTATTATGGCCTGGCTTTTATGCTGGGCAGGTTTGCAGGTACTTTTTTTATGAAATTTATATCGCCAGCTAACCTGCTGGCAATATATGCTGCTGCCAGTATTTTATTAACAGCGGTGGCTATTACTGCCACGGGAATGCTGGTGCTGTATACATTAATAGCGCTGGCATTTTTTATGAGTATTATGTTTCCCACTATTTTTTCAATGGGTATACAAGGTTTGGGTGCACATACTAAAACAGGCTCATCACTTATTATCATGTCTATTGTAGGCGGCGCTGTATTGGCACCATTGCTGGGCTATATCTCAGATATTACGGGCAGCATACAAAATGGCTACCTGGTACCGCTGGGTTGTTTTATAGTAGTGCTGTTATTTGCGGTAAGAAAAAAGATTTTTTTAACGGCCTGATCAAAATCTATGATAGATACTAACTCAAACATCGCCAACTTATTTGTACAACTGCATCCGGCAGATGATGTGCTGGTGGCTTTATGCGATTTACCTGTAAATACAGAAATCTCCTTTAAAACACATAGGCTGGTATTATTGCAACCGGTAAATGCTAAACACAAATTTTTTATAACGGATATGCCGGCAGGTGCTGCAGTAAAAATGTATGGTGTGCTGGTGGGTACTACAACCAGTGCGGTAAAAGCCGGTATGTTGATGTCTGTTAACAATATTAAACATGCGGCTCAGCCTTACCGTTATACAGGCTTGCAACAGCAATGGATTGCACCAGATGTAGCTGCATTTGCAAGCCAAACATTTATGGGCTATCACCGCAGCAACGGTAAAGTGGGTACGGCCAATTACTGGCTGTTTATACCAACTGTATTTTGCGAAAACCGCAACCTGGATGTAATAAAAGAGGCCTTTAACGATGCATTGGGCTATGCCATTACCGATAAATACAAGCAGTATGCAGCCGCATTGGTGCAGGCATATATCCACCGGCAACCACTTGAGCAAGCCGCAGGGCAATTGCATGTGCCATCACCCGCCAATCGTTTATTTCAAAATATTGATGGTATTAAATTTTTAAATCACCAGGGCGGCTGTGGAGGTACCCGGCAAGATGCTGCCACCCTTGGCCGTTTGCTGGCAGCATACGCCAATCACCCCAATGTAGCGGGCATTACGGTATTAAGCCTGGGTTGCCAGCACTTACAAACAAGCCAATTGCTGCAAGATATACAAGCACTTAATTCGTCTTTTGATAAACCGGTATTATTGTTTGAGCAGCAACAAGCACAAAGCGAAGAGCAATTGATAAAAGCTGCCATTGCTGATACTTTTACTCAACTGATAAAAGCAAACCAACAACAACGGCAACCTGCTCCTTTAAGTAAATTATGCATGGGTGTAAAGTGTGGTGGCAGTGATGGTTTTAGTGGTATTAGTGCTAACCCTGCAGTAGGCTTTGCCGCAGATTTACTGGTAGCCCTTGGTGGACAAGTATTGCTGGCCGAATTTCCTGAACTATGTGGTGCCGAGCAAGATATACTTGACCGATGTATAGATGAAGGCACTGCCCAAAAATTTATTAAACTGATGGAGTCGTACAATGCACAGGCGCATGCGGCTGGCTCAGGGTTTCATATGAACCCCTCCCCGGGTAATATTAAAGATGGCTTGATTACCGATGCCATTAAATCGGCAGGTGCTGCTAAAAAGGGCGGCACTTCTCCTGTAGTGGATGTGCTGGATTATACCGAACCCGTCACAAAAAATGGACTAAGCCTGGTATGTACACCCGGCAATGATGTGGAAGCAACTACCGGAAAAGCAGCGGCAGGGGCCAACCTGATTTTGTTTACAACAGGGCTGGGTACCCCAACAGGCAATCCAGTGTGCCCGGTTATTAAATTATCTACTACTACCACGTTGGCACAGCGTATGCCAGATATCATTGATGTTGATTGTGGCAGCATTATTACTGGCCAAAAAACAATTGAACAAATGGGGGTGCAGATATTGCAGTACTGTATACAAGTAGCAAGCGGTGTTGTTACTCCTAAAGCAGTACAGCTGCAGCAGGATGATTTTATACCATGGAAAAGAGGGGTGAGTTTATAAGCTATTATTAAAACATCACTATAAATTAACAGCATGTTTTCTTTACAAAATAAAAAAGCAGTAATTACCGGTGCAGGTAGTGGCATAGGCAAAGCCATTGCCTTGTTGTTTGCCCGCCAGGGCGCTGTGGTGCATATTATTGATTTTGATGAAGCGGCAGCAAGGGTAGCTGTACAGCAAATTGAAAAATCGGGCCAACAAGCCTTTGCACATGGCTGTAATGTAGCGGTACAACAAGCGGTGGTTGACGTAATGCAGCGTATTGGTGCTTTTGATATTTTGATAAACAATGCCGGCATTGCACATATAGGTAAGGCAACTACCACCAGCGAAGCAGATTTTGACAGGGTAATGAGTGTAAACGTAAAGGGGGTATATAATTGCTTGTATGCTGCCATTCCTCAACTGCAACTTAATGGCGGCGGCGTTATTATAAATATGGCTTCTATTGCGGCACAAACCGGGTTAGCCGACCGCTTTGCTTATTCTGCTGCAAAAGGTGCTGTAATGGCCATGACGCTATCTGTGGCCAAAGATTATATACGGCAAAATATCCGCTGTAACTCCATCTCGCCAGCAAGGGTACATACTCCTTTTGTGGATGGTTTTTTGCAAAACAATTATCCCGGCAGGGAAACAGAAATGTTTGAAGTGTTGTCTAAATCTCAACCAATCGGGCGCATGGCTTTGCCGGAGGAAGTAGCAACAATGGCTTTATACCTGGCCAGTGATGAAGCCAGTTTTTTAACAGGTTGCGATTACCTGCTGGATGGCGGCTTTGTAAAATTAAATGGATGAGCTTAGTTTTTTATAAAGTATAAAAATGGATGTATGAAATTGATTCGCTTTGGAGCCCCCGGTAAAGAAAAACCCGGAGTGATTGTTGATGACAAGTGGTACGATGTATCAAAGTATGTGCAAGACTACAACGAAGCATTTTTTAATGCAGATGGATTGAAGCAACTACAAATTTTGTTAAATAGTCACCTGTCTGCACTGCCAATGGTAGCGCAAAATGTAAGGCTTGGGCCACCGGTGGCTCGTCCATCTAAAATGGTATGTATTGGTTTAAACTATTCCGATCATGCTGCCGAAACAGGCGCTGATCTTCCAACGGAGCCCATCATTTTTTTTAAATCAACCACCGCTATCTGCGGCCCTTTCGATGATTTGCAGATACCCAAAAATAGTGATAAAACAGATTGGGAAGTAGAGCTTGCTTTTGTAATAAGCAAACGGGCTAGTTATGTAGATGAAGCAGATGCCATGCAACATGTGGCGGGCTATTGCTTGCACAACGATTATAGCGAACGAGCCTTTCAATTAGAAAGGGGTGGCCAATGGGCCAAGGGTAAGGGCTGCGATACATTTGCCCCGCTGGGTCCATTTTTAGCTACGCCTGATGAATTGGCTGATGTTAACAACCTGCATATGTGGCTTACCGTAAATGGCCACAGGTACCAGCACAGCAGTACAGCTAACCTTATTTTTAAAATACCTTTTTTGGTGCACTATCTCAGCCAGTTTATGACACTGCTGCCAGGTGATATCATTAGTACAGGTACGCCGCCCGGCGTTGGCTTAGGGGTAAAACCTGTGCCCGTATATTTAAAACCGGGTGATGTGGTAGCGTTGGGTATTGATGGATTGGGTAGTAGTAAGCAGTTGGCCACGGCATATAACGGTTAAATCAATCATCCATAAAAACACCGGTATGCAACAGTTTTTTTTAGCACTCGATCTTAAAAACGACGATAAGCTAATAGCAGCTTACAAAGCTTATCACCAGCAGGTATGGCCCGAAATAATCAGTAGCATAAAGGCTGCAGGCATACAACAAATGGAAATTTACAATACTGGCAACCGCTTGTTAATGGTAATAACAGCAACGGATGATTTTTCGTTTGATAAAAAAGCAATTGCAGATGCGGCTAACATAAAAGTGCAGGAGTGGGAAACATTGATGGCCACTTTTCAACAAGCCCTGCCCTGGGCCCCGGCGGGTGAAAAATGGGTGTTGCTCGAAAAAATTTTTAAGTTGGATAATTGATGAATCAAAAATAAAATCTGCATATAACCCATGCGTATCGATAGTCACCAGCATTTTTGGCAATACCATCCCATAAAGGATGCATGGATTACGGATGATATGCAGGCTATTAAAAAAGATTTTTTACCCACTGATTTTTTACCATTGTTGCAGGCTGCCAAAATGGATGGCTGTATTGCAGTACAAGCCGATCAAAGCGAAGCCGAAACCTATTTTTTATTATCGCTGGCCCAGCAATACCCATGGATAAAAGGAGTGGTGGGTTGGGTAGATATATGTGCCGATGATTGCGCCGAATGGCTCAGCCACTTTAGTAAATATCCCCAGCTAAAAGGCATCCGGCACATTGTACAGGCAGAAAAACCAGGCTATATGCTACAGCCGGGTTTTTTAAGAGGCATCAGCCAGCTGCAGCATTGGGGGCTTAGTTATGATATTTTAATTGGGCACCAGCAATTGTCAGAAGCAACGGCAATGGTTAGCCGTTTTCCTGAGCAGGCATTTGTACTCAATCATGTTGCTAAACCTGCCATACAATCCGGCAGTATACAGCAATGGAAAAATGATATTGAACAACTGGCATTGTACCCTCACGTGTATTGCAAAATATCGGGTATGGTAACCGAGGCCAGCTGGCAAGCATGGCAGCAAGCAGATTTTATGCCTTACCTGGATGTAGTAATACAGGCTTTTGGATGCAGCCGTATCATGTTTGGCAGCGATTGGCCGGTATGCTTACTGGCAGCGCACTACCAGCAGGTACAACAAATTGTGCAAAGCTATTTTAATCAGTTTTCTGCTGATGAGCAGGCCTTGTTTTGGGGCGGTAATGCCACTCGTTTTTATAAATTGTAAACTCGCCATATGGATATTGAATTACAAAATAAAGTAGTAATAGTAAGTGGCGGTGCCAAGGGTATAGGCCTTGGTATTAGCAATGCACTTGCAGCCGAAGGCGCCATCCCTTTTATTATTGGCAGAAACGAGGCGGATAATAAAACTGCCGTTGATGCTATTGTTCAACAAGGCGGCAGCGCCATGTATTATACTGCAGAGTTAACAGATGCCGCTGCCTGCGAACGGGCTGTAAAAAATGTGCTGCACCATTGCGGCAGGATAGATGGGCTGGTGAACAATGCTGGTATCAACGACGGAGTAGGATTAGCGAATGGCAGTTATCAAGCATTTATAGAATCGTTGCACAAAAACCTGGTACATTATTACCTGCTTGCCCATCATGCATTGCCAGCATTAAAAATAGCGCAGGGGAGTATTGTAAATATCAGCTCTAAAGTGGCCGACACCGGTCAGGGCAACACTTCTGCCTATGCGGCTGCCAACGGTGGTCGTAATGCACTTACAAGAGAGTGGGCGGTAGAATTATTGCAGTACGGCATACGGGTAAATGCGGTGGTGGTGGCTGAATGTTATACGCCATTGTACGAAAAATGGGTACAAACTTTTCCTCAGCCCGATGAAAAATTAAAAGCAATCAATGCAAAAATTCCGCTGCACAACCGGATGACTACAGCCACCGAAATAGCCAACACGGTACTGTTTTTATTATCCCCCAAATCAAGCCACACCACAGGGCAGCTTGTGTATGTTGATGGTGGGTATGTACACCTTGACAGGGCCATTTAATCATTTTAATATTATTTACCCGGCATTGCCATAGCATCCATTTTTAATGAAATATTTTATTGCTTGTATTTTTTTGCTGCTTCATTTTTTTTCTGCTGAGGCACAAGATATTTTTGCCAAACCTGCCCGGGGCTTTACCAGTTGGCAGCCCGCTGCTAATTGGGAGCAGGCATTGGTAAGTGGCAACGGTACTATGGGTGCGTTGATAATGGGCCAACCGCATGACGAAACAGTTATTTTAAGTCATGCGGCATTGTACTTGCCACAAAAACGATCTGGCAAAGTATTTAAACAAGCCGATAGCCTGCAACGCATT
This sequence comes from Bacteroidota bacterium, assembly GCA_039796475.1. Lineage (GTDB taxonomy): Bacteria > Bacteroidota > Bacteroidia > Chitinophagales > Chitinophagaceae > Ferruginibacter. The sequence goes on from JBDKJT010000065.1 coordinate 22,957, forward strand.
CGCCAGTTAATGCTTCAAGGGCAGTATGCTTCTGCTGCAAATATTCCAGTGGCCATGCGCCAGCAGCAAGGCTACACAGATGTACGAGATCCTTTTATACCCGCCTTTCAGCTAAGCCTGCAGCAACAGCCCGCCAATATAGGCCAGTACAACCGCTCTGTTAATTTTGAAACGGGCGAAACTTTTGTAAACTGGAAGGATGACAACGGTACATACCAGCGCCGTGTATTTGTATCAAGGCCCGATAGTGTAGTAGTAATTAATATTAAGGGCAGCGCTAAAATTACAGCAGCCCTGCAATTGCAACAAGTGCCGGTGGAGTGGCAGCAATGGCAGTTTGTAAAAGATGGTATACAGCATATGCAGGCAACGGCCACCGAACAGTGGCTGCAGTTTAAAGCCAGTTTTAAACAGGTAAATAAAAACGGCATGCATGGGTATACCGGTGTGGGCAGATTGGTTACAAATGGGGGCAGCACGCAGGTAAAAAATGGCAAATTATGGGTGCAGGATGCCGACGAAATAACACTACTGATAAAAATTTCACCCGATTATAACCCGGCAGGTAATGCCCCTGTATTGCAGCAATATCTGCAACAAATACCTTTGGCATATGATGCTCTCCTTCGCCGGCATACGCTTGTGCATCAAGCCTTGTTTAGCCCTGTATCTTTAAAAATAGCAGGCAATGCAACCGATAAACAATTGCATGCAGAGGAGTTAAACCTGCAAGCCAAAACCACCGTAACCAATGCTACAGTAGAAATGCTTTTTGATGCAGCCCGGTATAACATCATTAGTAGTACCGGTTATAACCCGCCCAATTTGCAAGGCATATGGGGCGGCTCATGGTCATCGCCGTGGAGTGGTGGCATTACTACCGATGGTAATTTGCCCGTAGCCATAGCCTCATTAATGGTTGCCAATACCCCCCAGTTAATGGAGGCATTTTTTAAGTATCACGAGCAAAAGCTGGATGACTATCGCAACAATGCAAAAGAGTTGTACGGCTGCCGCGGCATACATATACCTGCACAATTAACCACCGAGGGAAAAGAAACAGATTTTGGCGAAACCTGGTGCCTCACTTTTTGGACGGGAGCTGCAGGCTGGTCGGCTCACTTTTTTTACGATTATTATCAGTACACCCACGATACGGCTTTTTTGCGCCAGCGGGCTTACCCGTTTATGAAAGAGGCTGCATTGTTTTACGAAGATTTTTTGCAAACTGGTAAAGATGGTAAGCTGCTGTTTAATCCATCTTACTCACCCGAAAATAATCCAGCCAACAGCCCGTCTCAGGCAACCATTAACGCCACGATGGATATTATGATTGCAAAAGAATTATTAAGCACCTGTATACAAGCCGCTAAAGTATTGCAAACAGATAAAGATAAGCGGCAGTTATGGCAAGCTATGCTGGATAAAATGCCGGCATATAGTATAGATGCCCAGGGCGAGTTGGATGAATGGTTGTGGCAGGGTGTTAAAAATAATAATCATCATCGCCATGCCTCTCATTTATACGCTTTGTATGATGAAGTGTCGCCAGAGTTTATGGCCGATACGCTACTGCAAAATGCTGTAAAAAACACGATTGAACAACGCCTTGATTTTAGAAGAAAAGAAGGTGGGGGAGAGATGGCTTTTGGCTTGGTGCACTTAGGCGCCGTTGCTGCACATATTGGTGATACCGCCCACGCCACCGAAATATTAAATTATTTGTGCAGCAATTATTGGAGCAATGGTTTAATGTCTTATCACAATGTGGGTGGTTTATTCAATGCAGATATTAGCGGAGGGCTACCATTCTTAATTACCCAAATGTTGCTGTACAGTAGTAGTGGTTTAATTAAAATTTTACCCGCTTTGCCAGCAGCCTGGCCAAGCGGAACAATAACAGGCCTGCTGCTGAGAGGAAATATCCGGTTGCATACCATGAGTTGGGATGCTGCTGGCGTTTCTTTATTGCTGCAAGCCGGGCATACACAAAAAATTACTTGCCGCTTGCCTAGGGTTTTTCAATCTGCCGAATTAGATGGCAAGAAAATAACCCTGCCAAAAAATGCAAGAAATATTGAAGTAAATTTAGCAGCTGGTAAAGCAACCAGCATTACAATACATTATTAATACCTATTACTATAACTTAAACAATCATCATCAATCAATCTTTAAACACATGAAAAAGTATGTTGTTGCCATAGCTGCACTTACAGCAATGGTTACTGCCCAGGCTCAAAAAAAACAAACCGTATTTGACGCCCGAGTTAATGCACTTGTAAAAAAAATGACGCTGGAAGAAAAAGCCGGCCAGATGACACAGGTAACAATGGCTGTTTTTGCAAAAGGCGGATGGGCCAACCAGGATGGATCGCTGGATATTACGGCACTAAAAAAAGCAGTGATAGACTATAAAGTCGGCTCAATGTTAAATACTACAGCGCATGCTTTATCGGTAGATACCTGGCAAAAAATTATCACACAAATACAAGACGAAACTAAAAATACTCGTTTAAAGATTCCCGTTATTTACGGGCTTGATGGGATTCATGGCCAAACTTACACCTTAGATGCTACGCTTTTTCCGCAAAATATAGCCTTGGCCGCTACACGTAATCCTGCCTATGCTAAAGAAGCTGCCAAAGTAACGGCCAAAGAATTAAGAGCATCTGGCGTACGATGGAATTTTGCGCCGGTACTTGATATTGGTCGCCAGCCTTTGTGGAGCCGTTTTCCCGAAACCTATGGCGAAGATGTGTTGATTGGAAGAGTAATGGGTGTGGCTGCAATTACAGGCTACGAAGAAGATGGTTTAAAAAATCCAACAGCTGTAGCCAGCTGTATGAAACATTTTTTGGGCTATTCGGCCTCCCGTACCGGTAAAGACCGTACCCCTATTTACATGCCCGAAATTGAAATGAGGGAATATTACCTGCCACAGTTTATTGATGCTGTAAAAGCAGGCTCAGCTACCATTATGATTAATAGCAGCGAAATAAATGGCGAGCCGGTACATGCCAGCAAATACCTGCTAACAGATGTGTTAAGAAAAGAGCTTGGCTTTGAAGGATTGATTGTAACCGATTGGGAAGATATTAAACGCCTGCATGATCGGCACAATATAGCAGCTACACCAAGGGAGGCCGTAGCCATGGCTGTAAATGCTGGTATTGATATGAGTATGGTGCCCGCCGATTATTCGTTTTACGACTTATTAATTGAGGCCGTTAAAAAAGGAGAAGTGCCGATGAGCCGGGTAGATGATGCAGTAAAAAGAATCCTTACCTTAAAATTAAAAGTGGGTCTGCTGGATAACCCCTATCCAGAAGAGGCTGCTAAAGCAAATTTTGGCAGCCCGGCTTACCAGCAGCTTGCGTTGGATGCAGCTCATGAGGCCATCACTTTGTTAAAAAATAAAAACAATACACTGCCACTTTCAAAAAACAACAAAGTATTGGTAGCTGGCCCTGCAGCCCAAAGTATCAGCGCCTTAAATGGTTGCTGGAGTTATACCTGGCAGGGTAATGATGAGGCTTGGTACCCGGCAGATAGTAAAACTATTTTGCAGGCCATAAAAAACAAAGTTGGTGAAAAAAATGTAACCACGGTATCGGGTAAAGGATTTAATAACCCGGCCAATTATGATATGGCAGGTTTAAAAAGAATGGCCGCAGCTGCCGATGTAATAGTATTATGTATTGGCGAAGAGGCCTATGCCGAAAGCCCGGGTAATATCAGGGATCTTGCATTACCCGAAGAGCAAGCCGAATTGGCAAAACTTGCCTATGCAAGTGGTAAACCGGTAGTATTGGTATTAACCGAAGGAAGGCCACGTTTTATTACCAACATCGAGCCACAGGCGGCTGGTATTTTAATGGCGTACTGGAGCGGTAAAAAATCTGCCGAAGCCATAGCCGATGTTCTCTTTGGTGATTATAATCCCGACGGACGATTACCCTTCAGTTATCCAAAAAGCATGGGCGAAATTGTAATGTACGATCGTAAACCTACCGAGGAAATAAGAGAAGTATTCAACGATAATGTGGGTGGTGGATACGATCCGCTTTTTGCCTTTGGTACTGGCCTTAGCTATACCAATTTTGAGTACAGCAGCCTTAAGCTTAGCACTGCAACACTAAGTGCCGATGCTTCCTTAACTGTAAGCATTACTGTAAAAAATACAGGCAGCCGGGCGGGTAAGCACACCGTTGAGTTATACAGCCGGGATGTATATGCCAGCATTACCCCAAGTGTTAAAAGGCTAAGGGCTTTTCAAAAAATTCAACTGGCCGCCGGCGAAAGTAAAACAGTACAGTTTACGCTCACTAAGTCAGACCTGGCATTTGTAAACCGACAGCTAAAAATGGTTACAGAACCAGGTGAGTTTGAGTTAATGGCAGGCGATCAAAAAGCAAGCTTCATATACCAATAACAGGCCATGCCAGTTAAATTTTTGATGATGGATTATTTTAACTGGGTAATTAGCAGCAGTGATATTTAAACAATAAATTGATTTTAAAATTTATAAAAATCTTTAATGATGGCAATAGTAACAGGCCCAAAGGAGTATTTTAAAGAGATAGGTTTAATACAATACGAGGGTAGGGAAAGCGATAACCCTTTATGCTTTCGTTGGTACGATGAGGGGCGCAAAGTATTGGGCAAACCTATGAAGGATTGGCTTCGATTTGCATGCGCTTATTGGCATAGTTTTAATGGTAATGGCGCTGACCCTTTTGGCGCAGCTACCCACTTGTTTGAATGGGATACACCTACCGATGCAATAGAGCGTGCAAAACAAAAAGCCGATGCTGCATTTGAGTTTATAACCAAATTGGGCATTCCTTATTACTGTTTTCATGATGTGGATGTGGTGGATTACACCAATGATATACACGAAAATGAACGGCGCCTAAATTTGATGACCGCTTATTTAAAAGAAAAACAGGCTGCCAGTGCTGTTAAATTATTATGGGGTACGGCCAACCTGTTTTCTCATCGCAGGTATATGAATGGGGCCAGCACAAACCCCGATTTTCATGTACTGGCACATGCCGGTGCACAGGTAAAAGCAGCGCTGGATGCTACCATTGCACTGGGTGGTGAAAATTATGTGTTTTGGGGTGGGCGTGAGGGTTATATGAGCCTGCTAAATACAGATATGAAACGAGAGAAGGAGCACCTGGCAATTTTTTTGCACAAGGCAAAAGATTATGCCCGCCGCAATGGTTTTAAAGGCCAATTTTTTATAGAACCTAAACCTTGTGAACCAAGTAAACACCAGTACGATTATGATTGCGAAACAGTGATAGGCTTTTTGCGGCAACATCATTTGCTGGAAGATTTTAGTTTAAATATAGAGGTAAATCATGCTACACTTGCAGGCCATACTTTTACACATGAGTTGCAGGTAGCTGCCGATGCCGGGCTGCTGGGTAGTATTGATGCCAATAGAGGTGATTATCAAAACGGGTGGGATACAGATCAATTTCCTACCAATATCAATGAAATAACCGAGGCAATGCTGGTAATATTGGAGGCAGGCGGATTTAAAGGCGGCGGAATAAATTTTGATGCAAAAATCCGGCGCAATAGTACCGACCCTGCAGACCTGTTTTATGCTCATATCGGAGGTATGGATACTTTTGCCCGTGCATTAATTACAGCAGAAGCTATCCTTGAAAAATCGGGGTACAAAAAATTACGCCGCAACCGGTATGCTAGCTTTGATAATGGCGAGGGAAAAATGTTTGAAAAGGGTAAACTATCCTTAGAAGATTTGCGTAGCTACGCCATCAACCAAGGCGAACCTGCGGTAACAAGCGGCAAGCAAGAGTACCTGGAAAATATTATCAATCAATACATTTAGTCAGTTAAAACAAAATGCCCGGGTTGTATTGGCAATCCGGGCATTTGCATATTGTAGCTAAAAAACTTTTAAACGGGGTTTGTAAGTATAAAATAATCTCTTACCTTTGCCGCCCCAAATAGTTCTTAGGAATACCCGGTACCAACCGGGAACAATGGGAGCTCTGGTAAAATGCCAGGGCGCTATCACCAAAAAAATGTAACACATGGCAAAAGAGATCACCGGCTATGTTAAGCTCCAATGTAAAGGAGGACAAGCCAATCCTGCACCCCCAATCGGCCCTGCACTGGGTTCTAAGGGTATCAACATCATGGAGTTCTGTAAGCAATTTAATGCCAGAACCCAGGACAAACAAGGAAAAGTACTTCCTGTTTTAATCACTGTTTTCGCTGACAAATCATTTGAGTTTGTAATTAAAACTCCCCCCGCTGCTGTACAGTTAATGGAAGCTGCCAAAATTAAAAGTGGCAGTAAAGAACCTAACCGTCAAAAAGTGGGTAAGGTAAGTTGGGCACAAGTGGAAGAAATTGCCAAAGACAAAATGCCCGATCTTAATGCTTTTACACTGGAAAGTGCCATGAGTATGGTAGCTGGTACTGCACGTAGCATGGGTTTAACCGTAGAAGGTAAAGCTCCCTGGGAAAATTAATTATCAATTGTCCCGATTACTTCGGGAACCTTAAATTATTACGACAATGATTACTAAAAAAAGAAAAGTTGCCAACGCTAAGGTTGATCCCAACAAAGCTTATTCTTTAAAGGAGGCTTCAGCACTGGTAAAAGAAATAAACTGCACAAAATTCGACAGTTCTGTTGATTTGCATATCAAGTTAGGTGTAGATCCTAAAAAAGCCGACCAGGCCATCCGTGGTACTGTTTCGTTGCCACATGGTACTGGTAAAACTAAAAAAGTACTGGTACTTTGTACGCCTGACAAAGAAGAAGCAGCAAAAGGTGCTGGTGCAGATTTTGTTGGCCTGGATGAGTTTATACAAAAAATTGAAGGTGGATGGACAGATGTGGATGTAATTATCGCTACCCCTGCCGTAATGCCTAAAATTGGTAAACTGGGTAAAGTATTAGGCCCACGTAACCTGATGCCCAACCCTAAAACCGGTACCGTAACCAATGATGTAGCTGCTGCTATTACAGAGGTAAAAGGTGGTAAAATTGCCTTTAAGGTAGATAAAGTGGGTATTGTGCATGCTTCTATCGGCCGTGTAAGCTTTAGCGCCGAAAAAATTGCTGAAAACAGCCAGGAGTTAATCAATGCGCTTATCAAATTAAAGCCATCTACTGCTAAAGGTACTTACCTTAAAGGTGTAAGTATTGCCAGCACCATGAGCCCCGGCATCATGGTTGACACAAAATCTGTTCAAAACTAATTATTGAAATCTTGAGTTTTTCTGAGGAACTCAATAATTAAAAAAATATTTGTTATGACAAAACAGGAAAAAAACGAAGTAATAGAAGTGTTGAAGGGCAAATTTAGCCAGTACAACAATTTCTATATCACCGATACCGAAAGCTTAACTGTAGCCCAGATAAGCCAATTGCGTCGCCACTGCTTTAACAAGCAAGTGGAAATGAAAGTAGCTAAAAACACCCTTATCCGTAAAGCCCTTGAAGGCTTGGATGCAGAAAAATATGCTGGTGTATACGATTCATTGCATAAAGTAACAGCGTTGTTATTTAGCGATAATCCAAAAGAACCAGCACTTATTTTAAGTGGTTTTAGAAAAGATAATAAAGCCGAAAAGCCAGCATTAAAAGCTGCTTTTATAAATGGCGATGTATTTGTTGGCGATAATCAATTAGTAGCCTTAACAAAAATCAAAACGAAAAACGAATTGATTGGCGATGTAATTGGATTATTGCAATCCCCAATACAGCGTGTTATCGGCGCCCTGCAAAACAGGCCCGAAGCTGCTGAAGCACCTGCAGAAGCATAATTGCAGGAATAAGTACGGATACCACTGGCTGCTTTGTGGCCGGTATATCATAAATAATTTTTTTAATAACACATCCGCCGGAGTCGATATTGGCTAAGAAGGCGGAAAAAATGTAAACATTATGGCAGACGTTAAAGCATTAGCCGAATCATTAGTAGGCTTAACAGTTAAAGAAGTTCAGGAATTAGCTGAATTTTTAAAATCAGAATACGGTATCGAACCAGCTGCTGCTGCAGTAGTAGTTAGCGGAGACGCTGGCGGTGGTGCTGCTGCTGTTGAAGAGAAAACATCTTTCAATGTTATCCTGAAAAGTGGTGGTGCTAACAAATTAGCAGTAGTTAAAATTGTTAAAGAATTAACCGGTTTGGGTCTTAAAGAAGCTAAAGATTTAGTGGATGGTGCTCCAAAACCAGTTAAAGAAGGTGTTGATAAAGTAACTGCTGAAGAACTGAAAACAAAATTAACTGAAGCTGGTGCTGAAGTTGAAATTGCTTAATTTTTTTAGCTAAAATAGCTATCAAGCTAAAGCCCCCGTTTATACGGGGGCTTTGTGTTATTAATACCTTTAGATGTAAGCTATTTTACAACCAGCAGCTGTTTTGTAGCAATCAATTGGTCATCTATCCATAATGAGTAGGTATAAGTACCACTGCTAATATCGCTAACATTTAATTGTACCGAGCTTTTACCTGATCCTGCAATTTTTAGTTGTTTAACAAGATGGCCGGCTGCATCTGCAATATTAATATGTGCTTTTGAATAACTGGAAGGCAGGCTGTATCCTATAGTAGTACTACTTTTTACAGGATTGGGGGCATTTTGAAGTAAAGCTGTGGCTGTAAAATTGTTGTATGCATGGCCGTTTTTTAATCGGTTTAACTCCTCTTTAATACTTTTATTTTCTTTTTGCAAAATTGATACTGTTTCACTTAATTCCTGTGTTGCTTTAATAAGCAGGGGTATTAAAGCGGTGTAGTTAATGGCCTTATGCTCAATCATTTCTTCTTGCTTTTTTATGCGGTTGTCAGTATCCTTACTTTCGGTTAATCTTATTTTACCAACCGGGAGTAAAGTGCTTTTAACCAGTTCGGGCAATACTTGTTCTACTTCTTGTGCTATTAGGCCATATTGGTTGCCGGTTGGCAGATTCATTACAGCAAAATCTCCATCATGCCGGTATTCATAAAATTTAGGTGCCAGCTTATTAATGATTGTTAATCCATTTTCTATAGGTTGTATATTTTTTTTAAGTTTTTTATCGGAGCTGATATACGAGCCAGTAGAATAAATACTGCCAGCAAAATAACCAGCATATACACCCGGCGCAAAAGAGCTTGCATATATGCCATAAGAGTTTAACGAGGTGGCATATATGCCCCAAGATGCAGCAGGGCCTTTTGCGTCAGCTCTCACTGCATCATTAAATGAGGCTGCGGTAGTGGCATATACCCCGGTTTTCCCTTTTCCGTACAAACCAAATTCTAAGCCAGCGCCATACACTCCATAAAATCCAGTGCCATATACACCCCTGCCAGTATCAGCATCAATGGAAGTACCATGTATGCCAAATGCAACTCCATTGCCCTTTACACCATAAATGCCTTTGCCATAAACGCCAAAACTTTCCCCAAATGCGGTAAGTTCATATGGAGCATCACCATACACACCATATGCGCTGCCGTAACCATATACTCCACGGTATACACCTTGGCCATGTACACCTGTACCCTCGCTAATACCTTTTACCCCCTCGCCATATTGTGTAACACCTAACACACCAATGCCAGTAGCAGATGCTGAGGTAGGGTCGGCACTACCCAGTCCATATACACCTATTCTTCTGCTTTCACCATATACCCCGTAGCTACCGCCTAGCCCCAATACGCCTGCAGCGTTAGGCCGCCGGTAGGTTTCACCAGCCAGCAATGTAGTGGTATCAACACCTATAACACCATATTTTTTGGCTATTGAGTACAACCCTGTATCCTTGGCCAAACCATTTACATGTATTGGTGCTCTGGGAGCGCTGGTATTAATACCAATATTGCCATTTGTATTTAAAAAAAGCCTGGTAATATTATTGGTTATAATACGAAGGTTTGTATTATTGGTGGTACCCATTTTAGAGCTGCTGCTGGCATTGCTGTTACCTGCCAGGCTCCAGTAGGGCGACGTGTTTTGTGCCTGTACCCTGCACAGTATGATAATGCTGCCCATTGTTAGCATATAACCTAAACTACTCTTTTTCATAATTGTATATTTTAATGTGTAAAATGTTTAACTATATAATTATATATGGTTTTATTATAAACCAGCAACAAAATATATAATTTTCGTTTAATATAAAATACCCACTTTGTGGAATCGGCTACTGGGCGAAAAGAAGCGTAGTTATCGTAGGGTTAGTTGTAAAATTTTTGCCAGAAGGCTTATGGGGGCTAACAAAGCTTTTTTACAGGGCTGTAATCTTGTTACGTTATTGCCTAAAAACAAAAAAACCGGCGCAGGGCCGGTTTTTTTATTGGTGTATACCACTATTTTTTAATTATTTTTTCTGTTTTTACCTGGTTATCGGCGGTAGTAACTTTTAAAATATACATGCCACTCTCTAATGATTTTTGTACGGTATGCAGGTTTTGTATGGCTTTTTCTCTAATCAATAGCTGCCCTTGCGGATTATATACTTCTATACTGGCAGGCAAAAACCTTTCGGCGATGCTGATATTTAATTTATCTGTAACCGGGTTAGGATAAATACTAATGCCAAAATTGATTTGTTTTTTTACTGAAACAGTTTGCGAAAAACTGTTATGCCCAGATGTTTCACCAATTTTTAAGCGATAAAAGTTGTTGCCTTCGGGAGCAACCAGGTCATCAAATGAATAGTTGTTGGAAGGTTTACCGTTGGTTAAGCTATTAATGGTTTTAATATCCGTAAAGTTTCTGCCATCGCTGCTTCTTTGAATGCTGTATTTTACCAAACCAGTTTCGCTTTCGGCCGTCCATTTAATAGTTGCCACCCCTGCATTTGATGGAGTAACCGTAAATGCAGCTATTTTTACCGGTACAATACCGATAGTGGCAATTACACAACCGCCGGTAGCGCCCGGTGTGGCAGAAGCATATACAAGTGGAGTGTTGCAAGGTACACAAGTAAAAGCATCGCCGGTGCCACCATTACCAAGCGTACCCGAAATAACCGTACTGGTAATAATTTGCAAGGGAGCACCGCCATAAATATTAACCAGCACACCTTCGGGCCAGCCCAATAATAATACACCGCATCCTGATGCACATTGAGGATATAAACTTTGATATGCAAAAGCCCCTGGCGGGCATTGCGCTTTTACACCGGTTTGCAGCGCCGCTGTAATAATTAATGAAAATAGTAGCTTTTTCATGTCTTTTGGATTTGTTCTGGATGGTTTTTTACCGGTTTTGCAGGCTGCTTAGCAAATTTTGCTGGTTTAGCTTGGTCATAACCTAACAGATTACTGGTAAAAGAACCCCTTACAACTTACAATAACGTAATCGTACTCAGTATAATTGTGTTGTATTGTCCTTTTTATGGAATTTTATTTTGTGGCAGGGTAGCGGTAGCTGTTTAATATGAGATGCATGAAAGCCCCAAGCGATAAATAGTAAAAATTTTTTTTCAGGCTTAGATAAAGCAGGGTTTACATACAGTTACATCCGCTGAAAACCAGTGAATTGAAAAAAAAACCACAGAACAACAAAAATCAAACCAAAACACAAAAATTTCAATTGAAGTATTTCAATAATTGAACTATTATTCATACCTTTGCCATCCTTTAATTTAGGCATAGTGCATTTAGTTGCAACCTGTTTATAATTAAAGACCTTCTCAGCATTAAAACGTTTTAAAAACAAATATGTCTGCAACAAAAACACCCGCCGCACAGCGAATCAATTTTGGAAAAGTTGAATTCCTGGCGGAAACCCCCGATTTGCTCGGTATTCAAATTCAGTCTTTCAAAGATTTCTTTCAATTAGAAACTACGCCTGATAAGCGTAACAACGAAGGGCTGTTCCGTGTGTTTAAGGAAAACTTCCCTATCACCGATACCCGTAACATCTTCGTACTTGAGTTCCTGGATTATTTTGTTGATCCGCCACGTTACACCATTGAAGAGTGTATTGAAAGAGGCTTAACGTATGCAGTGCCCTTAAAGGCAAAGCTTCGCTTAAGCTGTAATGATGAAGAGCACGTAGATTTTCAAACCATTGTGCAGGATGTGTTTTTGGGTAATATCCCTTACATGACACCTCGTGGTACTTTTGTAATCAACGGCGCCGAAAGGGTGGTGGTAAGCCAGCTGCACCGTTCGCCGGGTGTGTTCTTTGGTCAATCTATCCATCCAAACGGTACAAAAATTTATTCTGCAAGGGTTATTCCTTTTAAAGGAGCCTGGATGGAATTTGCTACTGATATTAATAATGTGATGTATGCTTACATCGACCGTAAGAAAAAATTCCCTGTAACTACCTTGCTGCGTTCTATCGGTTACGAAACCGATAAGGATATATTGGAGTTGTTTGGTATGGCAGATGAAGTAAAGGTTGATAAAAAATCTTTAGAAAAATATGTAGGCAAACGCCTGGCTGCCCGGGTACTACGTACATGGGTAGAAGATTTTGTGGATGAAGATACCGGTGAAGTAGTAAGCATTGAGCGGAATGAAATTGTGTTAGAGCGTGATACAGTGCTGGACAACGCCAATATCGAGATGATTGTAGATATGGATGTGAAGAGTGTATTTGTACAAAAAGAAGAAGTAAGTGGAGATTATGCTATCATTTACAACACTTTAAATAAAGATACCTCTAACAGTGAGTTAGAAGCTGTACAACATATCTACCGCCAATTACGTGGTGCGGATGCTCCTGATAACGAAACAGCCCGTGGTATTATCGACAAGCTATTCTTTAGCGATAAACGTTACGATTTAGGTGAGGTAGGCCGTTACAAAATCAACCGCCGTTTAAATTTAAACTTCCCAATCGAGAAAAAGGTTTTAACAAAAGATGATATCATCGCCATTATTAAAACGCTTGTACAGTTAACCAATGGTAAAAGTGAGGTGGATGATATTGATCACCTGAGCAACCGTAGGGTACGTACCGTGGGCGAGCAACTGTATGCACAGTTTGGTGTTGGTTTGGCACGTATGGCCCGTACCATTCGTGAAAGAATGAACGTTAGGGATAACGAGGTGTTTACGCCGGTTGACCTGATCAATGCCCGTACACTTTCTTCTGTAATCAACTCATTTTTTGGTACTTCCCAGCTTTCTCAGTTCCTGGATCAGACCAACCCATTGTCTGAAATTACCCACAAACGCCGTATCTCGGCCTTAGGCCCCGGTGGTTTAAGCAGAGAAAGAGCAGGCTTTGAGGTAAGGGACGTTCACTACTCTCACTATGGCCGTTTATGTACCATTGAAACGCCTGAAGGACCAAACATTGGTTTGATATCTACGCTTTGCGTACATGCCAAAATCAATGACATGGGCTTTATCGAAACACCTTATCATAAGGTTACCGAAGGCCGTGCCGATATGAAGAAAATCACTTTCTTAAGTGCAGAGGAAGAGGATACCGCCAAAATTGCCCAGGCTAATGTGGATATGGATGACAAGGGTAATTTTGTAGACGATAAAATAAAAAGCCGTCAAACAGGCGACTTCCCTATTTTAGATAAAGGTGAAGTTGAGTTCATGGATGTGGCTCCTAACCAGATAGTTGGGTTAAGTGCATCACTCATTCCGTTTCTGGAGCATGATGATGCTAACCGTGCCCTGATGGGATCAAACATGCAACGCCAGGCCGTACCATTAATTAGAATGGATGCGCCAATTGTAGGTACCGGTTTAGAAGCTAAAGCTGCCCGTGATGCCAGGATACAATTGCATGCAGAAGGTAATGGCGTGGTAGAATATGTAGATGCCAACGAAATTCATGTACGTTACAATCGTAACGAAATGCAGCAACTGGTTTCTTTTGAAGATGATCTTAAAATATACAAACTCACCAAGTTTGTACGTACCAACCAAGAAACCTGTATAAACCTGCGCCCTGCAGTAGTAAAAGGACAAAAAGTAGCTGAAGGCGACTTTTTAACCGAAGGTTATGCTACTCAAAATGGTGAGTTGGCCCTTGGCCGTAACTTAAAAGTGGCATTCATGCCATGGAAGGGTTACAACTTTGAGGATGCCATTGTGATTTCTGAAAAAGTAGTAAAAGACGATTTGTTTACTTCTATTCACATCAGTGAGTTTGAAACAGAAGTAAGGGATACCAAATTAGGTGAAGAAGAATTAACGCCAGATATTCCGAATGTAAGTGAAGAGGCAACTAAAGACCTTGATCAAAACGGTATCATCCGTATTGGGGCTCACATTAAAGAAGGCGACATAATCATTGGTAAAATAACTCCTAAAGGCGAGAGCGATCCAACGCCGGAAGAGAAGCTGTTACGTGCCATCTTTGGTGATAAAGCCGGCGATGCAAAAGATGCTTCTTTAAAAGCGCCAAGCGGTACCGAAGGGGTAGTAATTAATAAAAAATTATTTCAGCGGGCTAAAAAAGATAAGAACGCTAAAGTAAGAGAAAAAGCCAGCCTGGAGAAGATAGAAAAGGTACATGAGAAAAATGTAACCGACCTGATGGAAATGCTGGTAAATAAACTGCAAACCCTGCTAAAAGAGAAATCTTCTACCGGTGTTAGCAACAATTTTGGCGAAGTGTTGATTGGCAAGGGTGCAAAATTCAACCAAAAAAATCTGTCTAATATCGATTACTTAAATGTAAATCCTTTAGGCTGGACGGGTGATGAAAAAACTGATGGCCAAATAAACATTCTGTTACACAACTACAATATTAAATTTAACGAAGAGTTGGGCCGTTACAAGCGGGAGAAGTTTAATATCAGTATTGGTGATGAGTTGCCTGCAGGTGTACTAAAATTGGCTAAAGTTTACTTAGCTGTTAAGCGTAAACTTAAAGTGGGTGATAAAATGGCGGGTCGTCACGGTAACAAAGGTATTGTTGCCAAAATTGTTCGCCAGGAGGATATGCCATTTTTGGAAGATGGAACACCTGTGGATGTGGTACTAAACCCACTGGGTGTACCAAGCCGGATGAACCTTGGCCAGATTTACGAAACGGTATTGGGCTGGGCTGGTCAAAAACTGGGTATGAAGTTCTCTACCCCAATTTTTGATGGTGCTTCTGTAGATGAAATTGCACAGCATATTGATAAAGCAGGCTTGCCAAGCTTTGGACATACTTACCTGTATGATGGCGAAACGGGCGAACGCTTTGATCAAAAAGCTACGGTGGGTATCATTTACATGATTAAACTGCACCACATGGTGGATGATAAAATGCATGCCCGTTCTATTGGACCATACTCACTTATTACACAACAGCCGCTGGGTGGTAAAGCACAGTTTGGTGGCCAGCGTTTTGGTGAGATGGAGGTGTGGGCACTGGAAGCTTATGGCGCATCTAATATTTTGCAGGAGTTGTTAACGCTTAAATCTGATGATATTATCGGAAGGGCTAAAACTTACGAAGCAATTGTAAAAGGCGAAAACATACCTCGCCCGGGTATTCCTGAATCGTTTAACGTACTGGTTCATGAATTGAGGGGCTTAGGTTTGGATTTGAACTTTGAATAAATTAATAAAGCCAAAAATCAACACTTAAGTGGTTGGTTTTTGGCTTTTCATTCGGCTGCGTACTGCACAACTGTACAAGGGAGTGACACAACGATGCCCGGAAAAGGTTAAATGGTGATTTTAAAAACTCATCAATTATCAATTAAAAATTATCAATACTAAATATGGCATTCAAAAAAGAAAACCGCCCCAAAGCAACTTTCTCCCAAATTACCATTGGCCTGGCATCTCCAGACAGTATTTTGGAAAAAAGCTTTGGTGAAGTATTAAAGCCTGAAACAATTAACTACCGTACCTACAAGCCTGAAAGAGATGGTTTGTTTTGCGAAAGAATTTTTGGCCCAGTAAAGGATTACGAGTGTGCTTGTGGAAAGTACAAGCGTATACGTTATAAGGGTATTGTGTGCGACCGATGCGGTGTGGAAGTTACCGAAAAGAAAGTACGCCGGGAGCGGATGGGCCACATTAAACTGGTGGTACCTGTAGTGCATATCTGGTACTTTAAATCGTTGCCAAATAAAATTGGTTACCTGTTGGGTATGAGCTCTAAAAAATTAGAGACCATCGTTTACTACGAACGTTTTGTGGTAATACAACCTGGTATCCGTGCTGATAAAGGCCAAAATTTTGGCGACCTATTAACTGAAGAAGAATACCTGGATATACTGGATACTTTGCCAAAAGATAACCAGTACCTGCCAGATGAAGATCCTAATAAATTTGTTGCCAAAATGGGTGCCGAAGCGGTACATGACCTGTTGGCAAGGATTGACCTGGACCAGTTAAGCTACGATTTGCGTAATGCTGCCGCCAGCGAAACCTCACAGCAACGTAAGGCTGATGCCTTAAAGCGTTTGAGTGTGGTAGAGGCATTTCGTGATGCTAATAAGCGTATCAATAACCGCCCTGAGTGGATGGTAATGCAATATATTCCGGTAATACCGCCAGAGTTGCGCCCGTTGGTTCCTTTGGATGGTGGCCGTTTTGCATCTTCTGATTTGAATGATTTATACCGTCGTGTTATTATTCGTAACAACCGTTTAAAGCGCTTGTTAGAGATTAAAGCACCTGAGGTGATTTTGCGTAACGAAAAAAGGATGCTGCAAGAGGCTATTGACTCATTGTTTGATAACAGCCGTAAATCAAATGCTGTAAAAGCAGAAGGTGGAAGGGCGTTGAAATCTTTGAGTGATGTATTGAAAGGTAAACAAGGCCGTTTCCGTCAGAACTTATTGGGTAAACGTGTTGACTACTCTGGTCGTTCGGTTATCGTGGTAGGCCCTGAATTGAAAATGCATGAGTGCGGTTTGCCAAAAGATATGGCTGCTGAATTATTCAAGCCGTTTATCATCCGTAAATTAATTGAAAGAGGTATCGTAAAAACAGTTAAGTCTGCAAGGAAACTGGTAGATAAAAAAGAAGCTGTTATCTGGGATATTCTTGAGAATATATTAAAAGGCCATCCTGTAATGTTGAACAGGGCCCCAACACTTCACCGTTTGTCAATTCAGGCATTCCAGCCAAAATTGATTGAAGGTAAAGCGATACAATTGCACCCGTTGGTAACAACGGCATTCAACGCCGACTTTGACGGTGACCAGATGGCGGTGCATGTGCCTTTGAGCCACGCTGCAATTCTGGAAGCCCAGTTGCTGATGCTTTCTTCTCACAACATTTTGAACCCACAGAATGGTACGCCAATCACCCTCCCTTCTCAGGACATGGTTCTTGGTTTGTATTACATCACCAAGGGTAAAAAATCAACTCCGGAAGAAAAAGTAAAAGGTGAAGGAAAAGCTTTCTACTCTGCTGAAGAAGTTATCATTGCTTATAACGAAAAGCAATTGGATCTTCATGCACACATAAAAGTAAAAGCAAACTACAGGAATGATGATGGGTCTTTAACGTATAAGTTGATCGAAACAACTGTAGGTCGTGTAATTTTCAATCAGCATGTTCCTAAGAGTGTAGGTTTCATCAATGCATTATTAACCAAAAAATCTTTAAGGGAGATCATTGGTGACAT
>JBDKJT010000066.1:0-41823 GCA_039796475.1 Bacteroidota bacterium
TGGTCGCCATCTGCATTTGCCATCCCCAACCTGATGGGCAACATAAATTTTGGCGAGGAAAAATGAATTTGGATGGGCCGAAGAAATTGATTGTTTAGTTTCTTCATTTCCTTTTCATTCACTTTTACCACAAAAAATTTGAGGTTGCTTTTAATATACGGATCCAGCACTTCCCCGGCAGCTGCCGGAATTTTATAACCATTATCGGTAAGCCATTTTTTTAGCCCTGTACTTTCTTTAGCGCTCAGTATTAAAATATCGTATTCGCCAACCAGGTATTTGGCTTCAATTTTTACGCCCAGGTCTTCTTTTTTTCTATACCCCGTTGCTGCCACTTCATTGAGTTGTACACCGGGCACTTTACCCGCCAGCTTATCTTCCACCGCCTCGTATTCATTGCAGGGGTTTTGATCGTAATATTCCACCAGCCTTGGTGCACTATAATCATTTAGCCTTTGAAAAATAGCAGCATCTACCACTTTTATATTGCTTTGCTTAAGCACTACGGGCACCGGCACAACCATTGCAAAATCACGGGTATCACCCTTAAAATCGTTGTACATGGTAATTACGTTTCGGTTACCGTTACGTACTATAATTACCTGGCTGGTTTTATTTTTTAAAGAGCCATCAGCCTTACTTACATAAAATCCACAAAAAGAATATAGCAACGGTGCAATAGCTACAATGCCTGCAAAAAGGAAGAATCTTTTTTTCATAACAATGCTTTATAAATTAATTAAAACGGGTTTACTATTTGTATTGTGCCAGGTAAAAGGATGATGTTTAAAAAAATGATTAAGTACCGGTACTAACGGCTGGCTGCATACGAGTGCCCAAATAGGGGCGCCTTGTATAAATAAAAATGTAGCCAGGTAAAAAGCAGCACCCCCAATTATGCTGGCCCACAACAGCCGGGCACCGGGATGATTGGGTGTTGTTTTAGGGTCGGTAATCATAAAAAAAGAAAACAACAGCAGGCTGCCAGTACTTACTGTTTGCACAAAAAAATCTATCGGCCAGCCGAGGTATAATACCTGTCTTACAAATGTTAGCCCGGCATAGGTTACAATAAAGGCAATGGTTACATCCAATTGCTGCACTTTTGTAGCCACTATTACGCCCAAACAAATAACTGCAAAAAATAGCACCGCATTACTACCCCATTGGGCCGGGCTTATCCATGCCTTGCCTGTTAGCAGCACCATTACTGCAATGGCGAAAGCAGATGGGTTAAATAAATGGCGATGTTTAAATTGCAGTAAAAATTTACTGGCTACCATTATGCCCGCTGCCAGCAAGCAATAGGGCCAGTAATTTACTTTTAGCAACAGGCATAAGCCAAGGCTGCTTATTAGCGCACTCTTCCATGCCCCATTTTTAATTATACCGGCAAGCGAAAACTGCATTGCTGCCACACAGCTGGCCAGCCATTGAAATAACAATGTGGCCACAATAAACAACAGATAGTGCAGCCATGCTGTATACCAGTGTAGCTGCAGCACACCATAAAAAATAAACAGTAATTGAAAAGAGATTTGAAAATTGCGGGCATCGCCCCTGCTAGTTTGTAACAGCATACATTGGCTATTTAACTATGGGATGTAGCAACCCCGCCGATTACATATGCAACAATCATTTTTTTAAAAATTTATGATTTTATTCCTCGACGATGCCGTGTGCAGGGCAGTATAATATGACTGCAAATACCAAATACGCCCCAAATGCCGGGCAATAATTTCCAGCTTCAAAAAAAATCTGCTACCTTAAAGTGGTTGTTAAGGGTCCCAAATGCAGCCATCCATCAAATGGTTGAAAAAAACCAAGTGTAAAATATTATATTAGCCTGCTGCTATGTAAACCAACCGTAGGCGTTTTGTTAAAAACTGCTTACTACGAGTAAAGTATAACACAGTAACCAAAACAAATAGTATGAGAAAATTTGTCTTTTTATTTGCCATCCTTACCAGCTTTGGAGCGGTAAATTTTGCTTACGGCTTTCAACAGCAGCAACCTGCCAAGGCTACTACAACTGATACACCCAAAGTAAAAAAGCAGGCAGAAAAAAATAGCCCGGTACAAACCCCGGTGCCCGCCCGGCAAAAAAATAAAAAAGAAGTACAGGATGCAGATACCGACTTGAGTTTGCCCATTTCGTGGAAACCATCCTGGATGTTATAACGTTAGGGGATGGCCCATTTTTTGTTGTTAAGAATTTTGTAGTGTTGAGTGTTATCAAAAAAAGCGATACAGTTTTAACCTATCATCACCAAACATACAAACATGAAAAAAACAGCCCTTTTTTGTACTGCTATTTTTGCTATGCTGTGTTTACAAAATTGCAGCTCATCCAAAAAAACCAGCAAGGTTGCTACAATTAGTTATGCTACCCAAATTGCTCCTATGATGCAGGCAAGCTGTGCGCCCTGCCACTTTCCGCCAGATGGCAAAAAACAAGCGCTTAATAATTACGAAACTGTAAAAAGCCATGTGGCCGAAGTAATTGCCAGAGTAAAATTGCCACAAGCCGACCCTAAGTTTATGCCTTTTAAAAACAAAAAACCTGCCTTTACAGAAGCCGAAGTGGCTGTGTTAGAAAACTGGGTGAAACAAGGTATGCCTCAATAAAAAATTGCACCATGAATAATGCTATCAGTTGGTTTGAAATACCAACACTTGATTTAGACAGAGCTCAACATTTTTATCAAACCATTTTTGATATAACACTTATACCGATGGATATGCCCAATATTAAAATGCGGATGTTTCCGCTAAATGATATGGCAACACAAGTAGGTGGTGCATTGGTAGACAGCGGAGGCTATCACCAACCATCCGACATTAAGGGCCCACTTATTTATTTAAATGCCAACCCAGATGTACAACTGGTACTGGATAAAATTGAACCCGCCGGCGGAAAAATACTGGTACCCAAAACGGAGATATCGCCCGAGTATGGATCGATGGCTGTGTTTTTGGATACCGAAGGCAACCGCATAGCCTTACACTCGGTACCGCCTCCGCCCGTTAATTAATTGTACTATGGCAGCGCCTTATACATGGAGCCATTTTGTTACCCGTATTGCAGTAAATGCCCCGGCCGAAAAACTATATCGCCTGTGGGCTACCCGGGCTGGTATAGAATACTGGTTTTTACGCATGGGTGAATTTACCAGCCCCGATGGTAGTTTAAGAGCGGCCGGCGAGCTGGTACAAAAAAATGATGTGTATCGGTGGCGATGGCATGGCTGGAGTGATGAGGTAACCGAAGAGGGCGCTATACTACAGTGCAATGGCAGCAACCAGCTGCAGTTTAGTTTTGGCAAAGCAGGCAACTGTACGGTATCCATTAAAGAGGAGTTGGGTTATACCATGGTAGAATTGATACAGGAAAATATACCAGACGACGAACTGGGCAAACACTACTGGCACTTGGGTTGCAAAACAGGCTGGACGTTTTACCTCGCTAATCTTAAAAGCCTTTGCGAAGGCGGTATTGATTTGCGTAACAAAGATGAGCGGCTGCAAAATGTGGTAAATGCTTAACCCTCTGCAAAATCATCCATATGCATCTTAATCAATAAACAATGGCTTACAACGAAAAAATGGCCGACCGAATAAGGGAGATTATAGCCGCCACCCATATAATTACAGAAGAAAAAAAGATGTTTGCCGGCCTTTGCTTTATGGTGGATGATAAAATGTGCGTGGGTGTGCAAAATAACCAGGTAATGATAAGGCTTAACCCCAACCTGTTTGATGAAGTGCTTGAAAAACCAGGATGCATCCCTATGGAGATGACCGGCAGGATGATGAAGGGTTTTGTATTTGTAGACGAAGCAGCCCTTACCAGCCAAAAGCAATTAAACTATTGGGTACAGCTGGCGCTTGAGTATAACCCGTATGCAAAATCGTCAAAGAAAAAAACAGCTAAAAAAAAATGACACGATACCTGCTAACAACCCTGCTGTTTATTAGCACCACTGCATTGGCACAAAATAGTAGTGTACCACTTACGGCCTTTGCAGGCCACTGGACCACCTATCGCAATGGTACCACAATGGGAGAATACTGGGTGCCTAAAGATGCCCACACATGGCTCGGTAAAAGCTATCAACTTGCGGGCAGCGATACCGTTTTTTTAGAAACTGTTGTACTGGCAAAGCAGGGCGAAGATGTTATTTTTACAGCGCTTGCATTTGGGCAAAATAATAATGAGGCGGTTAGTTTTAAATTAACCAGTTATACCAACGGCACTTTCACTTTTGAAAACCCCCGGCACGATTATCCAAAACGAATCATTTACCAATTTACAGGCGCCGGGCAATTAGATGCATATGTAGATGATGGCAATGGAGGAAACAGGTTAGCATACCATTATCAAAAAAAATAGTTACGCCTGTTTTATAAAACCCTGCGGCATCCATTTTGGCTTTTAAAAACAAAGCAGTATGCTGTAATTTTATAAAAAACCAGCAACACACAACAGCAGGCGTACTTTACTGCATTGCTGTTTTACAGCATGGCACAGGTTAAGCAGTTGCTTTATCAAACAAAACATCTATTACTACTATAATACAACCATTATGCAGTCCAACGCAACTACGGTAAATGAGTACCTGGCTGGCTTGCCCGAAGAAAGGCAAACCGCCATCAACAGCCTGCGCAACATTATCAAAAAAAACATCCCCAAAGGCTTTAAAGAGCAAATGAGCTATGGTATGATTGGGTATGTAGTGCCGCACTCCTTATACCCGGCCGGCTACCACTGCAGCCCTGAATTACCTTTACCCTTTATGAATATCGCATCGCAAAAAAACTTTATAGCCATCTACCATATGTGTGTATACAGTGATGCAGCCTTGCATAAATGGTTTACAGATGAATATGCCAAAGTATCCACCAAAAAACTAGATATGGGCAAAAGCTGTATTCGTTTTAAAAAAGAAGCGGATATACCTTACCAACTTATTGGAGAGCTGGCCTCAAAAATCACCCCCCAGCAGTGGATAGCTATTTATGAAAAAAATTACAAACGTTGATGTGTAACCCACTGGCCGGGTAGAGTTAACTAATAGGAGCATTACGGTATGGTAACCTGTAAATAGCAAGTATCATTCATTTATAAACCAGTATAAATATGAGCAGCCAAGCATTAGATAAAGCTACCCAAACCCAAATTGCCAACATAGAAAAATCAACTGGCAAAACACTACAGCAATGGATGGATATCGTAAACAGTACAACACTATCCAAACATGGCGACCTGGTAAATTTTCTAAAAACATCCCACGGTTTTACGCATGGCAATGCCAACGTAATAGTACATTTTGCCAGGCAAAGCCATGCCGGCGCTACCGATGATACCAATAGCCTGGTAACGGAGCAATACAAGGGAAAAGAAAAACTAATACCCTTGTACAACCAAATTATCAATGGTATACAACAGTTGGGAAATGATGTTGAGCTTGCCCCCAAAAAAACCTATGTAAGCCTTCGCAGAAAAAAGCAATTTGCTTTAATACAACCCTCCACCAAAGACAGGATAGACATTGGCCTTAGCCTAAAAAAAGTACCGCCAGCAGGTATTGCTACTGCAGCTGGCAGCTGGAATAGCATGTGTACACACCGCATAAAAATTGAAGCTGAAACCGATATAAACCCCGGGTTGTTTAGCTGGATACAACAAGCTTATGAGCAAGCTGGTTAACACCCCTTGTGCAATTATTTTTATTTAAAAAAATAACCCCGCTATGCAAAAAATAGTAATGTTGCTAAGCTGCTTTTTACTGCCTGTAATATGCCTTGCCCAAAATAACATTTACAAGGTTGCGTATAATGTATACCAAGATACGGCTAATGACAATTATGACATTTATACAATGAATATGGATGGCAGCAATAAAAAAAATATCACCAATACACCGGGGGTGGAGTGGGTATATTATGCCTGGCAAGATAAACTGTATTTTATCAGCGACCGGGATACCTGCCACCGCTGTTATTTTTTATACCGAATGGATGCCAACGGCAATCATGTAAAAAAAATAAGCACCCTGCAGCTGGAAGATA
Source organism: Bacteroidota bacterium (assembly GCA_039796475.1). GTDB lineage: Bacteria > Bacteroidota > Bacteroidia > Chitinophagales > Chitinophagaceae > Ferruginibacter. The sequence goes on from JBDKJT010000066.1 coordinate 6,073, forward strand.
GCTGGATGGACAGCCGTAACAACGGCACAGAGTTAATTGTTACCGGCCGTAAAGGCAAAGAACTACGCAACCAACTTTTTATCATCAACATTACCAATGGCCCCCAAACAGCGCAAGCGCCTGTTTTTGTATTGCCTCCTTATTAAAAAAATACTGACTTAATAATACCCAAGCGCCCCGGCAAAACCGGGGCGCTTTATATAGCAACAAAAATAAACGGGGTGATAAATGTGCACTGAATAACGGTGATGAAATAACTTTTAGAAAGATACAATCAAAATAAACCAATGTCAATACCCAGGTGCAATTATTTTTTTAGCTAGCCAACATTTGCACAAATAGTTCCTGCGCCACTGCCGGGTTAAACAGCTGTGTACCCTCGTTCATTGTAGCAGCGCTACCGCATGCCACCCCAAAAGCAATGGCTTCTTTAAGGCTGCGTTGCTGCTGCAGCATATAAGTAATACCAGCCACCATACTATCGCCGGCACCAACGGTACTTTTCTTTGGCACTTTTGGCGCCGGGGCAAAATGTTTTTCGTCTGCCGATACCAGCCAGGCGCCATCGGGGCCCATACTTACGGCTACTAATTGTGCGTAACCATCGCTAATTACCTGCCGGGCAGCATCATCTACCTCGTTATGGGCAAGGGTATTTACCTGCAGCAGTCCACACAGTTCGCCTATATTAGGTTTTATTAAATAAGCGCCCTTGCCTTTAAGCCCCTTTAATGCATCGCCACTGGTATCTACTATACAGCGGGCCCCAACCGATTTGGCATTTTTTACTATTAAGCCATAAAAATGATCGGGCAATCCCGGCGGCATACTGCCACTAGCCACTACAAAAGATGGTGCAAAATTTCTTATTTCATCTACCAACTGGTATATCATAGCCTCCTCTACCTTACGACCGGGAAACGTAAAGCGATATTGCTCTGCATTTTCGGATTCGTTTACAATCCAGTTTTCCCGGGTTTCTACTTTAGTATCCACCGCCCGGTAATCAATAGCCTCGGCAGCCAACAGCGATTGAAGCATATTGCCATTATGCCCGCCCGCCGGAAAAAGTGCTACCGTAGGTGCCCCCAGTTTTTTTAATGCCTTGCTTACATTAATACCACCGCCACCCGGCTCATGCAGTACTTCGGTACAGCGTAGTTTATGATCGGGCTCTAATTTATTTACCTGCGTGCTTTTATCAATGCATGGGTTAAGCGTAACCGTAAGTACCATTGGCTTTTATTTAATTTAATTATTTTATCAAGGGGTTGCTGGTAGTGTTTGTAAAACTGCATCAATCCGCTGTTGCATGCTTTCAAAATCTGTATAGCCTTTTGCCAGTAAATGAAATTTGGTATCGCTTACCTGCAGCAGCACCGCCGGAAAACCCGTTACCTGCAATTGCTTGCACAAGGCAAACTCGTAGTACGCCTGCTCCTTGTATTCTTCACTGTGTAATTTGGTATAAAAAGCTTCTGGCTGGATACTGTATTTTTCCAGCAGGTGGCGGTAAGCTTCGTCATCATCCAAATCCCGTCCTTCGTAATTAAGGGCATATTGCAAGTCGGCCGCAAACTCCAGCTGCCGGCCAGGATAATAGGTTTTAAAAATGCAGAGGGCAATAGCAGGTTTTTCTGAGTTCATCACCCAATCACTCAGCTCGGGGTGATGGATATGCCATAAATAATCTTCGCCAAACTTTACACCGGTTAAGGCTTCTGTTCGTTGGTAAGCGCCTTGTATGTAAGGGCCGATTTTTTCTATTGGCGCTATATTTTCTTCAATCATCATACCACCACTTAACACCTCAATAGTAAGCCGGTGGCCATATTGAGCCTGTACTTTTTGCATTACAGGGCTAAAGCCATAGCACCAGCCACAGTAAGCATCGTAACAATAAATTAAAACAGGTTGCATGGCATAAAGGTAGTGCAGCATTCCCTTAACAGGGCATTGCAGGAGCTGAAAATTGTTATTACATTTAAACAACTACATCACCTAAACCTTGTATCATGCGTATAGCCACGTTTAATACCGAAAATTTGTTTTCCCGGGCACGGGTATTAAATTTTAAAAATAATGCCGATGGCGATACGGTACTGGTACAAATTGCCGCTTTACAAGCAGAGCTGGAAAAGCAGGTGTACAACAAAACGCTTATACTATCCCTTTACAACAACTTAAAAGATTTTATAGAGATACAGGAAAACAGGGGCAAACTATTTAAACGAAAACTTTTTGCTATTACTGGTGTATTGGCCAATGGCGTAGCAGACTGGGATGGTACGATTGAATTTAAGAGAGAAAAATTTTCAGAAACCACCCGTATTAATACAGCCAAAGTATTAAAAGCGGTGCAGGCAGATGTACAATGCCTGGTAGAAGTAGAAAGCCGAAATGTGCTGCACAACTTTAATGCTGATATGCTGGGTACTAAAAAATTTGCATACAATATTTTAATAGACGGTAATGATGAACGGGGTATTGACGTAGGCCTGCTAAGCCGTTACCCCATTAAAAACATACGTACCCATATTTTTGATAAAGAAAAACCCAATAGCCGCAGCTGCCTGTTTAGCAGGGATTGCCTGGAGGTAGAGCTGGAAGTAAAGCCTGGCCAACCGCTGTATATACTTTGCAACCATTTTAAAAGTAAGGGATACAGTGGCTCACAAGCTGCGGCCAATAAACGACGGGCACTGCAGGCTGCGGCTGTAAAAGATATTGTAAGCAGCCGCTATAACCTGCAAACAGATTGGGTGGTAATACTGGGCGATTTTAACGATACGCCAGATGCCCAACCTTTAACAGCATTACTACAACTACCCCATTTATACGATGTGCTGCAACTACAGTTTGCAGATGATATGCAGCAACGCTATACTTACTACTATAACAACAAAGTGCAAATTGATTATATACTGGTAAGCAAGCCGCTTCAACAAAATTTTAAACAGGCTGGTGTAGAAAGACGGGGTATGTATGAGCTTAATAATTTAAGTGGCGGTACAGAAATTAGATTTGATACTGTAACGGCTGTTTCTAACGCCGCATCCGACCATGCAGCAGTATGGGCCGACTTTAATATTTAGTATTTGCAGGGTATTTCTTAACCCAGTTCAATGCAAAACGGCCGGCTGCAATACTACATTTGTAAAAAATGTTTTTATGAGTATTAAATCAATTGAAGCAATAGCAGCACCCGGCCAGGCCCATTATGTGGGCGATGGTTTTAGGGTGCATAATTTTATACCCGGTGGCTTTACCATGCAACGTACCGACCCATTTATTATGCTGGATTACAATGCACCTTTTTATTTTGAGCCCAGCCAGCAACCAAGGGGTGTGGGGGTGCATCCGCACAGGGGTTTTGAAACGGTAACCATTGCCTACAAAGGAAAAGTGGCTCACCACGATAGCAGCGGTAATAGCGGCATTATTGGCGAGGGTGATGTACAATGGATGACAGCCGCAGCCGGTGTACTGCACAAAGAGTATCACGAAGAAAATTTTAGTAAAACAGGTGGCCTTTTTCAAATGGTGCAGCTATGGGTAAACCTGCCTGCCCAATACAAGATGAGTAAACCGGGCTACCAGGCTATTACACAACAGCAAATTAATAAGTACATACTGCCAGCCAATGCCGGGCAGGTAGAAGTAATTGCTGGCGAGTACGAGGGTGTAAAAGGCCCGGCTACCACTTTTTCGCCGGTGCACCTGATGAATGCCCGGTTAAACGCCGGTGGCCAGGCATCGTTTAATTTTCCGGCACATTACAATACTTCGCTGATTGTGATTGAGGGTGATATTGATGTAAATAACCAGCAAGTATCGGCCGACCATTTTGTATTATTTAATAATGATGGCGAAACATTTACCATTAGCACTGCGGCAGGCGCACTGGTACTGCTGTTAAGCGGCGAACCATTAAGAGAGCCCATTGCCGCACATGGCCCATTTGTAATGAATACCCGGCAACAAATTTTACAGGCCTTTGAGGATTATAATGCTGGTAAATTTGGCGAGCTGGCAGATTAGTTATTCAAACACGATGGTTTTATTTTTCCAAATCAACACCCTTTCTTCCAGCACCAGGTGCAGGGCTTTGGCTAATACAGCCGTTTCAATTTCTTTACCAGCCTTTACCATATCTGGTGCGGTAAAGGAATGATTAACGGGTATTATTTGCTGGGCAATAATGGGCCCTTCATCCAAATCGTTGGTAACAAAATGAGCAGTGGCGCCAATAAGTTTTACCCCGCGTTCGTATGCTTGCCGGTACGGGCTGGCACCTACAAAAGCGGGTAAAAAAGAATGATGAATGTTAATGATGCGGTGCAAAAATTGCTGCACAAAACCGGGGGATAATATCCGCATAAATTTGGCCAGCACCAGGTAATCGGGTTGGTAGGGTTTAATGAGTTGCAGCAAGTCTGCCTCAAATTTTTCTTTGTTGATACCCTCGTGAGATACCAGGTGAAATGGCATATCAAAGCGGCGGCACACATCGGCCAATGTTTGGTGATTACCAATTACACATTGCACAGATGCTCCCAGTGTTTTAAAATGATTGCGAAGCAGGATATCGCCCAGGCAGTGATATTCTTTGGTAACCAGTACCACTATTTTTTTTTCGGGTGATGGGTTTACCGATATCTCTGCTTCGGCCGGCAATACCTGCTGTAACTGCTGTGCCATTACATCAGTATTTACTGTACCATCCACCACAATGCGTACAAAAAAACGATTGTCAACTGTATCTACATGCTCCCTCATAGAAACGATGTTAACCCCTTGCCCGGCAATAACTCCAGCTATGGCTGCCACCAGGCCAACCCTATCTTTACATTGTATTAAAATTACCATGATATATACAGGTGTATGGTGATCATACACCCTTGTTTAAACATTTTTACAATTTAGTGCCAAGGGTTGCTGCATATTACTGGCATACCCTTTAATACTTGTTAATGTGCTGCCAGCCAATTATTGCCAATACCCACTTCTGCATCGGTAGGTACGCCATGGGGCAGGGCCATTGCTGTTTGCATACAGTCTAATATTACTGGTTTTATCAGGTCTATCTCTTGTTTGTGTGCATCAAATACCAATTCATCATGTACCTGCAGCAGCATTTTTGATTTAAAGCCATGCTGCTTAAAAGCTGCATGCAGTTTTATCATGGCCAGTTTTATCATATCGGCCGCACTACCTTGTATGGGAGAGTTAATGGCATTACGTTCTGCAAAGCCCCGTACGGTAAAATTGGCGGAGTTAATATCTTTTAACCATCGTTTGCGGCCCATCAGCGTTTGTACATAACCGTTTTCTTTGGCAAAATTGATGCTGTCATCCATATATTTTTGGATATTGGGAAACTGCTTTTTGTAATTGTCAATTATTTCTTTGGCCTCGGTACGGGTGATACCCAAATTATCTGCCAGCCCAAATGCCCCCTGCCCGTAGATGATTCCAAAGTTTACACTTTTAGCCTTATACCTCATCTCCTTGGTTACCTCTTTTTCATCCACGCCAAACACTTTGGCTGCAGTAGCAGTGTGTATGTCTTTGCCTGTTTTAAAAGCATTGCACATATTTTCATCGCCACTAATGGCTGCTACAATGCGTAATTCTATTTGTGAATAATCGGCACTCATTAAAACGTAGTTATCGTTACGGGGTATAAATGCTTTTCGTATTTCACGGCCACGTTCGGTACGTACGGGTATGTTTTGCAAGTTGGGGTCTACGCTGCTAAGCCGCCCCGTTACCGCCACCGCTTGTGCATAGGATGTGTGCACACGCCCGGTTTTTTTATTGATCATTTCGGGCAGGGCATCTACATAGGTATTTTTTAGTTTTGTAAGTTCTCTAAAAGCAAGTATGTCATCGCATATTTTGTTTTTTACAGCCAGCTTGGTTAATACATCTTCGCCGGTAGCATATTGGCCGGTTTTTGTTTTTTTTGCTTTTGGGTCGAGCTGTAATTTTTCAAATAATACTTCGCCCAGTTGTTTTGGGCTGGCCAGGTTAAAGCGTACCCCCGCCTGTGCATACACCGCCTCTTCACTTATTTTAGCATCAGCCTCTAGTTGCTTACTGTAATCTTTTAAAAATGCTTCATCAATACGGATGCCCTCAAACTCCATATCGGTTAACACTTTTACCAATGGATTTTCTACCTCGTAAAAAACTTTTTCTACCTCTTTTGTTTTTAGCTGGGGCAAAAAAAGCTGTTTTAATTGCAGGGTGATATCGGCATCTTCTGCAGCATAGTCTTTTATTTTTTCAAGCTCTACATCTCTCATATTACCCTGGCCCTTGCCTTTTTTGCCAATCAGCTCTTCAATATGCACCGGCTCGTAACCGAGGTACTTAGCACTCAGGGCATCCATGCTGCGTTTGCCATCGGGCTCAATTACATAATGCGCCAGCATGGTGTCAAAAATATTGCCTGACAACTCCATACCATACCATTTTAGCATCAGCATATCGTACTTTAAGTTTTGGCCTATCCAAATTTTAGTGCTGTCATCAAATAATGGTTTAAAATTTTGGAGCAGGGCCATACAGGCATCTTTATCAGCCGGGCAGGGAGCATAGTATGCTTCGCCGGGTGTAAAAGCAAAGCTAAGGCCTACCAATTCAGCTTCGTTGGCATCAAGCCCTGTAGTTTCTGTATCAAAGCAAATTTCTGTATGCTGCAGTGCATTTTTTATAAATTGTTGTATGCTGGCGGCGTCATTCAGCAAATTATATTGATGAGGGGTGTTGTGAATGTTTTTATCCACCTGGGCTGGCCCTTCGGCGTCTTCTGCAGCTGGGTTAAATACTGTTGGCACTGGCTTTGCCTCCACCACATTGCCAAATAAATCCATCTGCACATTTTCTTTAGTGCTGCTGCTGGCAATGCTCTCGTTGCTGACAGTGGCATCGGTGGCAAGCTCTTCCCCTAAAATTCTTTTACCCAGTGTTTTAAACTCCAGTTCGCCAAATACTTCTTTTAAGGCATCCCTGTTTACTTCTTTTATCCTAAAATCTTCTTCATGAAAAACCGCCGCAGGGATATCGGTAATGATAGTAGCCAATTTTTTACTAAGGATGGCATCCTCTTTACCGGCCCTTATTTTTTCGCCCAGCGATCCTTTGATGGTATCTGCATGGGCCAGTATGTTTTCCAGCGTATCATATTCTGCCAGTAATTTGGCAGCCGTTTTTTCACCCACGCCTTTTATACCGGGGATATTGTCCACCGCATCGCCCATGAGGCCTAAAATGTCTATCACCTGGCTTACGTTTTTTATGCCCCATTTTTCGCATACTTCTGCCGGGCCTAGTATTTCGAATATACTACCCTGGTAGGGTGGTTTGTATATTTTAATATGTGCTGTTACCAGCTGGCCATAATCTTTATCGGGGGTTACCATGTATACATCATACCCTGCTTTTTCTGCCTGCTGGGCCAGGGCGCCTATTACATCATCGGCCTCGTACCCGTCTATGGCTACCACGGGTATATTCATAGCCTGTATAATGCGTTTAATATCTGGCACTGCACCCCGTATATCTTCGGGAGTTTCCTGTCGATTGGCTTTATAATCGGTAAAATCGGTGTGGCGTTCGGTGGGTGCGGCGGTATCAAAGCACACCGCCATATGGGTGGGTTTTTGATTATTGATTAGGTCGATTAATGTATTGGTAAAACCAAACTGGGCATTGGTATTGCGGCCCTTGCTGGTAACCCTTGGGTTGCGGATGAGGGCATAGTAAGCCCTAAAAATGAGGGCATAGGCATCCAGTAAAAACAGTTTCTTTTGCATGGGATAAAAGTAGGCGTAAAAAATAAAATGTAAAAAGTAAAAGTGCTGAAAGTGGTATAAATATACAGTTGTAAATACAAGCCAGGCTTTTAAGGTGGCTGGTAAATTAAAAAGCAGCCAGTACAATACCGCTGCTTTTTAATTTTTTAAAGGCTGCTATTTTTTAAAATCTTGTGTCGATAAACAAGGGCAACATTGCCCGCCAGGTGGGCCAGTCGTGTTTCCACTCTTCTCCCCACACACTTAATTCATAATTGATGCCTTTGTTATACAGTATGTTGGCAAAATCTCTTGCAGCATCGGGGGCTTCGTAAGGGCCCGATCCGGTAAGAATATGTATATGCCTGCTTTTGCGTATTTGCTCCAGCATGTTATGATCGGTTAAATTGGGAATATAATGTGCCGGCGAATTGTAATACACCTGCTCATCATAAAAACCCTTGGTATATTCCATCAGGTTGTACACTCCACTCATAGCAATTACGCCATCTATCAAATCGGGGCGCTTTAAAAACAAATTCATACTATGCAGGGCACCAAAAGAAGCACCCGAAACAATCAGCGGGGTATTCCAGGAGGTATGATTTTTTATATAGGGTAACACCTCGTTATAGATGTACTCGTTAAACTGGTTGTGGCGTATGGCTTTGTGCTCACCGGCCATTTCGTTATTAAGCCAGCTTTCGTTATTGATACTGTTTACCGAAAACACTTTTATTTTACCGGCATTAATCCAGGGTGCCAAAGCATCAATCAGCTGAAAGCGTTCGTACTCTAAATAATCAGCGGCCGCTGTGGGCACCAGCAATAATGCCATACCGTAATGGCCATACATGGCAATAGGCATTTCTTTTTGCAAAGCAGGGCTAAACCAGGAGCTGAGGTGACGATCCATGATAACAATTTTAGGTGAATCAATTGGTTCAATTAAAATACGTACTAAAAATTAATTTGCAGAAATTATTATCTTTATCGCTGCAGCCAATACATTTATTCAGCTTTATAAAGTGGATGTTTGGGGTGAGCTTGTAGCTTACCCATTTGTTTTTTAATGCTGCCGGTTTGCAATTAACATCCCCACAACACAAACAGTAACACATGAAATTTCAATCGATACTAATTTTATTATTGACCATTTGCTTTTTTACAGCCTGCGAAAAAGAGTTGAGTGTAGAAAATGGATTGCTACCCGGCGGGGGAGGCTCCTCTGGCGGTACGGCTGTGTATACTTTTGCAGATGGTACCGGCAGTTGTACCGGGGCAATTGTTTCGGGCAGTTATACCGCAGGCACAGCATTAACGGCTGCCAATACCGTTTCGCTGAGGGTAAATGTATCCACCCCCGGATCTTACACCTTAACTTCCGCCACTGTTAATGGCGTGTCATTTTCTGCCAGCGGAACCTTTGCCGGCACAGGGTTGCAAACGATTATTTTAACCGGTAGTGGCATTCCTTTAGCTGCCGGCGATTATAATTACCAGCCGGGCAGTAGTGGCTGCACTTTTACAATTACTGTAAATGAAAGTGGCAGCAGTGATTATTATTTTGATATTACGGTGGATGGAGTACGAATAACCCGGTATGCCAACATTACCGCAGCTTACGAAACAGGCTATGGCGTTTATGGCGAGGAGGACCTTAGTTTTGGCAGCATTATCAGCCCGGCTGCAGAACCACTGCCACTCGGCTCTAATTATTTTGAAATTGTGAAAGGTGTTTTGCCCGGTGGCAATACAGCCAGCAACGAAACGTTTAAAAACTTTTTAAACCCGGGCACTTATCCTTACGCTGCAGTAGATGCCGACCAGGGCATTAATATTGTTTATACAGATATTAACGGTAAAACATGGCAGAGTAATGCAGCGCCAGCCACACAAACCGATGGCAGTTTTACCATTACCTCGTCGGTAGAGGGTACAGACGGCGCTGGTGATTTTATTGTAAAAGTAAAGGCAACATTTAATTGCAGGCTGTATGATGATAGCGGAAATTTCATCACTATCACCAATGGAAAATATTCGGGTATTTTTCAAAAATTTTAACCCTCTACAAAACGCCTTCCTTTATTTCAAGCCATAACTCCCGGTAGCATTTTGCTGCATAGCTGCTGTTGGCAAACTCCATAATGGGTGCTTTGTGTACGCCCATTTTTTCAACATCCGACAGGTAGGGTATATAGTTTTGAAAAAAACGTTTATCCCGGTACAGTTCTTCCATCACCTCGTTGTGCAGGTTTTTTCTTAAATCGGCCATGGTAAAAAAGCACATCATTTTTTTTATGTCGATGTCTTTTTCTTTAAAATAATCTTTTACCATATGGTAGGTACGTACCGAAAGTGTGGTGGGTATTACGGGCATAAGTACAATATCGGCCGCATTAAAAATATTTTCGTGTAGTGCGCTAAACCCTGGTGGGCAGTCGATAAACACAAATTCGTATTCGCCGGTTACTTGTTTTAAAATACTTTTTAAGCGATTTTTATTCCCCTTCATTTCTTCCAGCATAATATCGGCACTTTTGGCGCTGTTATCTGCTGGTATTACATCTACTAATTCAAAATCGGTACTCATTATGGCGTTTTCCAATACCGCATCTTTGGTAATGAGTTTTTTTATACCAGGGTGTGTTTTTGGTTTGGCCTTGTAATAAAAAGTGGCCGAGCCCTGCGGATCAATATCCCACAACAATGTTTTAAATCCATCAGCAGCGGCCAGGTAAGCAAAATTTACACAGCTGGCGGTTTTACCTACACCCCCTTTTAGGTTATACAAAGCAATGGTTGTCATTGAATGTTTGTTTTTGGCTTGTAAGGAAAGATAAAAAAAATATTTGAGGTTTTTATTAAACAATTGTTTTTGATTGAGTAATAAAATATAAGCCGCTGGGCTATGCCTGCTGGTTATGCCTTCTTCATTTCATCCAGTTGTTTTTGCTGCCTGAACATTTCGTCTCTCAGGCGGGCTGCTTCCATAAAATCCATATCCCGGGCGGCTTTTTCCATGGCTTTTTTAATGGCGCCAATGTTTTTTTCCATTTTGGGTATGGTTAAGTACTCTTCCTGGTCTTCGGCTGCAATGGTTACTATTTCAGCGTCGCTGTTAATGGCATATGGCTTTTTTTCATCAAAGCCTTTTATATCCAGCACACTGGTTTGTGCAAATACCTGCTCCTTACTTTTAATAACAGTTTGCGGTGTTATGCCATGTTGTACATTGTATGCAACTTGTTTTTCACGGCGGCGGGTGGTTTCGTCCATGGTTTTTTGCATGCTCTCGGTAATTTTATCGGCATAAAAAATTACCAGTCCGTTTACATTACGGGCTGCCCGGCCAGCCGTTTGCGTAAGGCTTTTTTCGTTGCGCAGGTAGCCTTCTTTATCAGCATCCAGTATGGCTACCAATGATACTTCGGGTAAATCAAGCCCTTCCCTTAGCAGGTTTACTCCTACCAGTACATCTATCACCCCTAGCCTCAATTCTCTTAATATTTCTACTCTTTCCAAAGCATCTACTTCGCTGTGTATATACTTGCTTTTGATATTTATCCGGTGCAGGTATTTATCCATTTCTTCGGCCATGCGTTTGGTAAGGGTAGTAACCAGCACACGGTCGCCCTGGGCAATGCGTTTATCAATTTCATCCAGCAAATCGTCTATCTGGTTAATAGAAGGGCGCACTTCAATGGGTGGGTCTAACAGCCCGGTAGGCCTAACCACTTGCTCCACCACTACGCCACCCGTTTTTTCAAGCTCATAATCGCCGGGCGTGGCAGATACGTAAATGGTTTGGCCAGTAATATTTTCAAATTCATGAAAATTAAGAGGCCGGTTATCCAATGCCGATGGCAGCCGAAAACCATAATCTACCAGTATTAATTTACGGCTGCGATCGCCGCCATACATGCCGCTTACCTGTGGTATTGTTTGGTGGCTTTCGTCTATCACCAATAAAAAATCTTTAGGAAAATAATCCAGCAAACAAAACGGCCTGGTGCCGGGGTTTCGGCGATCAAAAAATCGGGAGTAGTTTTCTATCCCATTGCAGTAGCCTAACTCCCTGATCATTTCAAGGTCGTATTGTACCCTTTCGCCCAGGCGCTGGGCTTCTATAAATTTGCCTGCGTTTTTAAAATATTCTACCTGGGCCGCCGTTTCGTCTTGTATTTCACAAATTACCTGCTGTAATATATCTTTTGGTGCCAGGTATAAATTGGCCGGAAAAATAGCGGCGTTTTCCATCTCAGCTATCCGCTTGCTGGTAGCCAGCTCCAGTGTTTCGATGCTTTCAATTTCATCTCCAAAAAAAGTAATGCGGTAGCCATAATCTACATACGGCAGGTTAATATCCACCGTATCGCCCTTTACCCTAAAAGTGCCCCGGGTAAAATCGCCCTGGCTGCGGCTGTACAAGCTGTTTACCAATGCATGCAAAAATCCCTGGCGGGAGATGGTTTGGCCTTTATTAATGCGTACAATACCGTTTTCGAATTCGGTGGGGTTGCCCATACCATAAATACAACTAACGCTGGCTACCACAATAATATCTCGCCGGCCACTTAGCAACTGTGCGGTTGCCTGCAGCCTTAGCTTATCCAGCTCTTCGTTAATACTCAGGTCTTTTTCGATATAGGTATTGCTTACCGGCATATAAGCCTCGGGCTGATAATAATCGTAATAGCTTACAAAATACCCTACCGCATTATCCGGAAAAAACTGCTTAAACTCTCCATACAGTTGAGCAACTAAGGTTTTGTTATGTGTAAGCACCAGCGTGGGGCGCTGTACCTTTTGTATTACATTGGCAATGGTAAAGGTTTTGCCGCTACCGGTTACCCCCAATAATGTTTGGTATTGCTCCCCACTTAGCAAACCCTCGGTAAGTTGCTGTATGGCCCGGGGCTGATCGCCAGCGGGTAAATAGTTTGATTGTAGCTGAAATGGCACGTTAAAATTTTTGTACCCGTAAAATTAATGGTTGATATTACTTGCCGTAATAATATTATTAGGGTTGTATTTTTTTTAAAGCTGTTTTTTCAAGCTCATTTTTGCGGATAAACCAGGCAATGGTAAAAGAAGGAATGATATCGGTAAACGGGATAGCTTCTTCTAAAAAATTAAGTACGCCACCCAGTAAACCGATACGGCCACCAAACAGCTTGTAAAAAAGCATGGCAGAAAATGGTGCCCAGATAATATCTGCAAATTCGCCCAAGGCGGGTATAGAAAAACTAAGCATGCCAACCAGGTCCATGGCAATACAAATGGCCAGGTTGGGTAAAAAATGTTTTTGTGCTTTCATGTTTACTTTTAGCGGCAGTTTTAGCCACCACAACGACAACTCATAAAAAACCAAGCCAGTTTAATTGCCCTGCCATTTCAGCACCTATATTTAAAAATTTTAACAAACTGCCTACACAATTGCCCTGCCCAGGTAGCCAGCATAATCGGGTATGGTAATGTCATACTCTGTGTGCATCAGGGGAGAGGTTAGTATAAAATCGGCAGTGGCCCTGTCGCATGCCAGTAAAATATTCCACGCCACGCCCAGCCTCAGCAATGCTTTTACATCACTATCATGGGGTTGGGCCTGCATGGGGTCCCAAAAAAATATAAGCACATCAATATTTCCCTCGGCAATCATGGCGCCAATTTGCTGATCGCCCCCCAAAGGGCCACTCAGCAGCTTTTTTACAGGCCTGTCCAGCTCCTCTTCCAGCAGCCGGCCGGTAGTACCAGTAGCAACCAGCTCATGCTTGGCCAAAATCACTGCATTGTGTTTGGCCCATTCAATCAAATCTTTCTTTTTATTGTCGTGTGCTACTAATGCAATGCGTTTTCTCCGTGCTGTTTTCCGTACCTGGTTCATTTTTTAGCTTTTACTATTGATACTAATTTGGCTTAAAGGTAATGCCAGTTTGGTATTAATTGATTTTTAACCTTGCCATCCGGCTTAAATGGCCTACCTTTGCCGCTCGTTCAAAAAATAGCTGCAACCTGCTACTAATGTGCATTCAACCAAATTTTGGTGTGCCCGGTAAAAGGTTATCAGCCAAAAGCTATCCGCAAATGAATATCAGAAACATAGCAATTATTGCACACGTTGACCATGGTAAAACTACCCTGGTAGACAAAATTTTACATGCCACCAAGGTTTTTCGTGATAACCAGGATACCGGCGAATTAATCATGGACAGCAACGACCTTGAGAGAGAACGGGGCATTACTATTTTTAGTAAAAACGCATCCGTTACCTATAAGGATGTAAAAATCAATGTAATTGATACCCCTGGTCACGCCGATTTTGGTGGTGAGGTAGAGAGGGTGCTAAAAATGGCCGATGGTGTTATTTTGCTGGTAGATGCCTTTGAAGGACCTATGCCGCAAACCCGTTTTGTGCTACAAAAAGCGTTGCAGCTAAATCTTAAGCCTATTGTGGTAATCAACAAGGTTGACAAGCCAAACTGCCGCCCCGACGAAGTGCATGATGCCGTTTTTGAACTGTTTTTTAACCTGGATGCTACCGAAGAGCAGCTTGATTTTCCTACCTTTTATGGTAGCGGTAAAAATGGCTGGTTCAACGATTCACTCACCCAAATAGACAATATCAACCCCCTGCTGGATGGTATCTTAAAATATGTACCCGAGCCAAAAGTAAGCGAAGGCAACCTGCAAATGCAGATTACCTCCCTTGATTACTCTTCGTTTTTAGGCCGTATAGCAGTAGGTAAGGTAGGCCGTGCCACCATTAAAGAAGGCCAACCCTTTACCCTGATGCAAACCAATGGCAGCCAGCGTAAATCGAGGGTTAAAGAATTATATGTTTTTGAAGGAATGGGCAAAAAAAAGGTGGCCGAAGTATTGGCCGGCGATTTATGTGCCGTGGTAGGTATTGAAGATTTTAATATTGGCGATACCATTGCCGATTTTGAAAACCCAGAGGCATTACCCGTAATTAGCGTGGATGAACCCACGATGAACATGCTTTTCAGCATCAACAACTCTCCCTTTTATGGCAAGGATGGTAAATTTGTTACCAGCCGCCACTTAAGAGACCGTTTAATAAAAGAAACTGAAAAAAACCTGGCATTAAGGGTAGAAGAAAGCGAAGGCGGCGAGGCATTTGTAGTATACGGCAGGGGTATTTTGCACCTGGGTATATTAATAGAAACCATGCGCCGTGAGGGCTATGAGCTTACGGTAGGCCAGCCACAGGTAATCATTAAAACAATTGATGGTGTAAAAAGCGAACCCTACGAAAACCTGGTGGTAGATGTACCACAGGAGTTTGCCAGCAAGGTGATAGACCTGGTGAGCCGTCGTAAAGGTGAAATGCAGGTGATGGAAACCAAGGGCGAAATGCAGCACCTCGAGTTTGAAATACCTTCACGTGGGTTAATCGGCTTGCGTACCCAAATGCTTACCGCCACTACTGGTGAGGCTGTAATGGCACATCGCTTTACTGAATATAAACCCTGGAAAGGCCCAATACCCGGCCGCAACAATGGCGTTTTGCTTAGCAAAAACACCGAAAAAACCACGGGTTACTCTATTGATAAATTACAAGACAGGGGTACCTTTTTTGTAGACCCCGGAGAAGATGTGTATGCAGGCCAAATTATTGCCGAGCACATTAAACCAGGCGACCTGGTAGTAAACGCTACCGAAGGTAAAAAACTTACCAACCACCGGGCTAGTGGTAGTGATGATGCCACCCGTATTGCTCCCAAAACCCTGCTTACGCTAGAAGAGTGTATGGAGTATATTGAGCAAGATGAGTGCATTGAGGTTACCCCCAACTTTATCCGGATGCGTAAAGTAATATTAAACGAAGAAGACCGTAAAAGGGTACAAAAACAAATGAGTGCAGATGCGGTATAACAACCCTGCTGAACATAACAAAAATCCCCTGCCAAGGCAGGGGATTTTTTATTGGTACTGATTCAATTGCCCCCTTTTATCCCAAAAAAATAATTGACAACACCCTGCTTGGCCGTTATCCTTAACTTTGCAGCATACATGAAAAAAATACTTACAGTACTACTCATTATTGTATTTACAAGCATGGTTACCGGCCCTGTATTTGCCCAATGCGCCATGTGCACCAAAACAGCACAGCAATTAGGCGAAAAGCCCGCCGAAGGGTTAAATAGTGGCATCCTTTACCTGATGGCCGCCCCATTAGCACTGATGGGAGTAATTGGTTACCGCTGGTGGAAAAGTAACCACACAGATTAAGCAACCTCCATCATCCAGCTGGCAGAATGGTTATATTGTGTGGCTAAAACCACTTACATGAAATACTTAACCTGTTTCTTCTGGTTGGTTACCTCTACGCTTTATTCGCAAACCTCTCCTGCAACCAGACAAGCCCTAACACCGATAGAAGAAAAAACAAAAGACTGTAAAAAGCTAAGTGGCTACCTCAACCTTTATTGGGAAGAACACACCGGCAAACTGTACCTGGAGGTAAAAACAGACAGCCAGCTGCTCTACCAGCAATCACTGCCCGCCGGGCTTGGCTCTAATGATATTGGGCTCGATAGGGGCCTGCTGGGCGACACCCGTATTGTAGTTTTTAAACGCATCGGGCGTAAAATTTTGATGGTGCAACCCAACCTGGCTTACCGGGCCATAACCAATGATGAAAACGAAAAAAAAGCGGTGGAGGAGTCTTTTGCCACCAGCACCTTGTGGGGCTTTACCCTGGAGGCCGAAAGCAATGGCAATTGCCTGGTAGATATTACCGATTTTATTGTAAGGGATGCCATGGGCGCAGCCAACCGCATCCGTAAGATGCAGCAAGGCAATTTTAGCTTTGATAAAACCCGGTCGGCAATCTACTTGCAGCGTACAAAAAATTTTCCTCAAAATACCGAGATAGAAGCCAGTATCACCCTTACCAATAGCGATGCAGTGGTGGGCAATATGGTACAATCTGTTGCCCCATCCAGCGATGCCATCACCCTGCGGATGCATCACTCATTTGTACAATTACCCGGACCGGGATTTACACCCCGGTTGTTCGATCCACGGAGCAGTTTTATCAATACCAGTTATTTTGATTACAGCTCCCCGGTAAGTGAGCCAATCGAAAAACATTTTATCATTCGCCACCGTTTGCAAAAAAAACAGCCGGCTGCTGCCATCAGCGAGCCGGTAAAACCCATTACTTATTACCTGGATAATGGCACACCCGAACCCATCCGAAGCGCCCTGCTGGAGGGTGCCAGTTGGTGGAACCAGGCTTTTGAAGCGGCTGGTTATAAAAATGCTTTTGTGGTAAAATTGTTGCCCGATAGTGCAGATCCGATGGATGTTCGTTACAACGTAATTAACTGGGTACACCGCAGCACCCGTGGGTGGAGCTATGGCAATGCCGTAGTAGACCCCCGTACCGGGGAGATTATAAAAGGCCATGTATCGCTGGGATCTTTAAGGGTGCGGCAAGATTATTTAATTGCTACCGGCCTGCTGGCTCCTTTTGATGGGGATGCCTTACCGGCAGATGATAAAATGCTGCAAATGGCATTGGCCCGGCTAAAGCAGTTATCTGCCCACGAAGTAGGGCATACATTGGGCCTCATGCACAACTACGCTGCCAGCAGCAGCAACCGGGCCAGCGTAATGGACTATCCACATCCACAAGCAACCATTAACCCGGCCGGAAAAATTGTGTTATCGGATGCTTATGCTGCTGGCATTGGCGAGTGGGATAAGGTAGCCATTAACTGGGGCTACCGGGATGATGCCAACAGCACCCCGGCTGCAGCAAATAAAATTTTAACCGATGCACAGGCAAAAGGCCTGCAATATATAAGCGACCGGGATGCAAGGGCTGCTGGCAGCCTGCATCCACAAGCTCACCTGTGGGATAATGGCGCCGATGCTGTAGCAGAATTACATGCTGTAATAAAAGTGCGTAACAAAGCCCTGCAACAGTTTAGCGCCCAAAATATACCACCCGGCACGCCCATGGCCATGCTGGAGGATGCATTGGTACCCGTGTACTTTTATCACCGCTACCAGCTGGAGGCCGTAGCAAAAATAGTGGGTGGGCTGTATTATACTTATGCCCTGCGGGGCGATGGGCAGGTAGTAACAAAGGCAATTGACAAACAACAACAATTAAGCGCTTTAAATGCATTGATGGAATGCCTGCAACCTGCCTTCCTGGCTATGCCAGCACATATTGCACCGCTTATTCCACCCCGGCCGGCTGGCTACGATTTTACCCGTGAGTTATTTAAAAAAAGAACCGGCCTTGCTTTTGATGTATTATCACCCGCTGAAACGGCCGCCGACTTTGCCTTTGCGTTTTTACTGCATACCGAGCGGTTAAACAGGATGGTACAATACCAGGCTGCTAACAATGGGTTGGGGCTAGATGAAATGCTGTTAACATTAATTGAAAAAACCTGGAAGGCACCCCGGCAAACAGGCATGCTAAAACTTATACAGCAGCAAACAGCGCAAGTGCTACTCACTTACTTAATAGCTGCCTCGGCAGATGACAACGCATCGTTTGAAACAAAGGCCATTGTTGGTAAATCGCTTGCTGATTTAAGTAACTATATAGCAGTGCAACAAAAGCAAAATAAAGATGCTAGCTGGCAAGCCCATTTGCAATTAGCGGCTCAAAGAATAAAAATGCCTGAAAAAGCCAAGCCCAGTATGCACACTGCTATACCCCCGGGTGCACCAATTGGGTGTGAAGAATAAGGCATACCGTAAAATTTGCTATGGTTTTAATAGCCGGTGGCTGCCATCGCAATAAGGCGGATTTTTTGTTTGCTTACATTGGCAAAGCCAAACCTCTGCTACTTTATCAAATTGCACCTTAAGGCTTCGGTACGGCATTTCCGCCTCACCTTGCTCGTTAATAGTGGGTTCAATTTTTTTATGGGTTCCATCGCAAAAAGGCTGTTTTTCGCTCAATCCACAGGTGCACCAGGCATAAATTTTTCCTGGTTCAGCTTGTACACAAGCCGGCTTGTTGTCGGCTACTTTAGGCAGGCCTTCGTTGGGTATCATGTCCATATTAGTATTGTTGTATAAATTGGTAAATGTTAATGGATGGGTTGGCATCTATTTGCGCTTTTAGCATCGCCTTTGTAACGCCTGTCATCCTTTTTTGTTGAATAAGCTGATAGGCTTTTTCTGCCAGCAGCCAGCTATGTTTACCATTGCCTGTACCTGTTGCAGCATTGGCCAGTAATAATTTGATGGCATCCATCAGTTGGGCCATTCCCTGCTTTTGCGATGCTACTGTTTTAATAACGGGTATGGCATGCTGCCTGTTGTAAAATGCAGGTGCCAGCATTTGTTTAAGATTTTTTACAAACAGGTCGGCATCGGGCCGGTCGCTTTTATTTACCACAAATACATCCGCAATTTCCATCAGGCCGGCTTTCATCGTTTGTACTTCGTCGCCGGCTTCGGGCACTACGGTTACCACCGTTACATCTGCCAGGCCGGCAATTTCAATTTCGCTTTGCCCCACCCCCACGGTTTCTGCAATTATATAATTAAAGGGAGCGGCTTTTAGTAAGTCAGTTATCTCAATAATTTTGGGATGCAGCCCACCCAGCGATCCACGGGTGGCTAGCGAGCGGATAAAAACAGCCGGGTGATTATACCATTGGCTCATACGAATACGATCGCCCAATAAAGCACCCAGGTTAAAAGGAGAAGATGGATCTACACATACTACCGCTACTTTATTGCCCTGCTCAACAAGGCTATCTATCAAGCCATCCACCAGGGTACTTTTACCAGCACCCGGCGGCCCGGTAATACCAATTACTGGTGTGGTTGATGTGGGCAGTAGCTGCATTAACTGTTCGTAACCCGGCACCTCGTTTTCTACCAGCGATATGCAACGGGCCAGCGCTTTAATATCGCCCTGCTGAACCTGTTGTAAATATTGCTGCCACATCAAACAAAAATCTGTGTTATTAAGGGCAATTCCAAAAAAAGAGTAAGGCAGCGGCCATTGGCTAATCCGCACTACCTTCGAACAAAGATTATCCCGGTGTATGACAAATTTCATCCCCATTTTTCCCCTGGGTATTGTGGTGTACCCGGGCGAAGATGTAAACCTGCATATATTTGAACCCCGCTATAAAGCATTGATAAATGATATTAACAATGGCAAAAAACAATTTGGCATACCTGCCGTAATTAATAACAAGGTTTGTGAAATGGGCACATTGGTACAATTAAAAGAAATAACCAAAGTGTACGATAATGGCGAGATGGATATTAAAACCAGCGGGATAAAGGTTTTTAAAATATTAGAGATGATAAAAACAGTGCCTGATAAATTGTATAGTGGCGCTATTGTACATTATCCTGCTAATAAAGAAAATGGCAATGGCCTGCTTACCAAAAAAGTGTTGGCTGCTATCAGGCAATTGCACGAAATAATCAATGTAAGTAAGGATTTTAAAAAACCGGATGAGCAATTGTGCAGTTACGATATTGCCCATCACGCCGGCATGTCGCTGCAGCAAGAGTACGAGTTATTGGAGCTGCTGCAAGAGGTGCAGCGGATAGAATACCTGAAGCGCCATCTTGTAAAAGTGCTGCCAGTAGTTACCGAGATGGAAACCTTAAAAAGCCGGATTAAACTAAACGGCCACTTTAAAAACCTGGGTGGATTTAATATTTAACAGCCTGCATCCCTACAAATTATTTATATGAATACCCTTTGCCTCGATTTTGGTAATACCCGGCTTAAAGCAGCACTATTTAGCCACGATCAATTAGTACAACAAACGGTGCTGGAAAATGACGACCCCGGCACCATTACCCAATTGTTGCAGCAATGGCAACCACAAAAAGCCATTCTTTCGTCGGTAGTAAACCACAACCCTGCTATTGAAGCGATACTGGCGCAGCACACCCTTTTTCATGTATTAAACCATCAAACACAGTTAAATTTTACCAGCCCGGTGGGCAAACCACAAACCATTGGTGCCGACAGGCTGGCGCTGGCCGCTGCTGCCGTACACTTTTATCCCGGCAAAAACAACCTGGTAATAGGCCTGGGCTCCTGCATTACTTACAACTTTATCAACCAGCAACAGCAGTTTTTGGGTGGCGCCATATCGCCGGGTATGGAAATGCGATTTAAAAGCATGCACGACTATACGGCTAAGCTGCCCTTGGTGCAAAAAGACTGGAATTTCCCGGTTATTGGGTACGATACCAACAGCAATTTACGCAGTGGTGTTTTAGCAGGCATTTCCTTTGAAATAAAGGGCTATATTGACTTTTACGCCAGCAAGTACGGCAACTTTAACGTGGTTTTAACCGGGGGCGATGCAGGCTATTTTGCCCGTAGGCTTAAAAACAAGATATTTGCAGACTTAAATTTTTTGTTCAAAGGACTTTACGCCATTAGTGAAGTTAATAACTGCTAATAATGATGAGACTGACCGGTTTGGTTTTTTGTTTGTTAATTGGCGCTTCGGCCGTAGCCCAGGAAAACTCCCCTTACTCCCGTTATGGGTTGGGCGACCTTGTTCCCAATCAAAACATTCTTAACAGAAGTATGGGTGGCATTAGTGCCGGCTATGCCGATTACAGAACCGTAAATTTTGTAAACCCTGCCAGCTACTCTAATATCAACTACGCCACTTTTGATTTTGGTGCCGAAACCAATACCCGCCGCTTAAAAAGTATTACACCTGCCAGCAGGTACTCTGCCACCAACCTCAATATTTCGTATGTACAGCTTGGCTTGCCCATCCGGATGAAAAAAGCCAATCAAAAAAACATATTCCTTGGTGTTAATGTTGGATTACGCCCCGTTTCCAGGATTAACTATAAAATATATGCTATCAACGATAAGCCAGGTGTAGACAGTGTTTTAAATATGTACGAGGGTACCGGTGGTGTTAACGACGCCCTGTTTGGTGCTGGCCTGCGTATTAAAAACTTTAGCCTGGGCTTTAACAGTGGCTATCGCTTTGGTAATAAATCTTACAGTACCCGGGTATCGGTATTAAATGATACGGTTTTTCATTACCCCGCCAATTATAGCTACAAAACCAATTTTGGTGGCATGTTTTTTACCCTGGGTACACAGCTGGATATTAAAGTAAACAAAAAAGGCTTGCTAAGGCTGGGCGCTTATGCCGGGCTTAAAGGCGAGTTAAACGGTGAGCAAGATGTAACGATAGAAACCGTTAGCTACGATGCTGCTGGCGCCTCTTACCGGATAGACAGCGTATTTAAAAAAAGTAACAGCGGCACGGTAAACACCCCGTCTAACTGGGGTGCCGGATTTACCTACCTAGATAGCGCCGGCCATTGGATGGTAGGTGCCGATTATGAGCAAACGGCCTGGAGCCAGTATAAATTTTTTGGTAACAGCGATAAAGTAAAAAACAATTGGAAAGTAAGGGTGGGTGCCGAATATTTACCGGCCTCCCTGGGTACTCCACTTAAAAAGTATTTTAGCTTTGTTAAGTACCGGGCAGGTTTTTATTATGGCCCTGATTACATAAACCTGGGCAGTAACCTGGTAGAGTATGGCTTTACCTTTGGGGCTGGCTTTCCGCTCAAACTCAGAAAATCTTATTACGAAACACAAACATCATTTTTAAATACAGCCATAGAAATTGGCAGCCGTGGTAATAAAAACACCAATCTTAGAGAAAACCTGTTGCGGATAAGTGTTGGCTTTTCTTTAAGCGATTTGTGGTTCAACCGTTCTAAATACTATTAATCAATTCGTAGCATGTTAGCCATGTATACCAATATTAAAAAATGGGCAGCCTGTACCGCAGGCTGCTTTTTTTTGCTGGGCTGCGAAAATAAAATTGAAGATGTAAGAGCCATTAATGCAGATGCAGTTGGTAAAGATGTAGCTACCAATGTTACCATCCGTTACTCAACGGCCGGTAAAAAAAAGGCGGTGCTTACCAGCCCCATTATGTACAGGGTGTTAACCAGCGATAGCTATGTTGAGTTTCCCAACACTATTCATGTAGATTTTTTTAACGCTACCGGCGATTCGCTGGAAAGTAAGCTGGATGCCCGTTATGCTAAATACCAGGACAATCGCAGCATTGTTTTTTTAAAAGACAGTGTACGGGTAATAAATATCATGGGCGATACTTTGTACTGCCACGAGCTGTATTGGGACAGGAGTAAAACCAACCAGGAGTTTTATACCGATAAGCCCGTACGCATACGCCGCAAAATGGAAATAATTGATGGCATAGGCCTGGATGCCCGCCAGGATTTTAAAGAGTGGCATATTGTACAACCCGTAGGGTTTATAAAAGTACCCGGCTCCCAGTTTCCTAATTAAGGAAAATTAATACCCTTGTACCCTCGCCTTCTGTTGCTTATTGTAATTTCACACATCGGCCGGCTAAACAATACCGGCCTGGTATTGATTAACTGCATCAAACATCATCCTTATCAAACCATACTACCCGTAATTTAATAATGCAAAAAGTACAACTATACGGCCTACCCTATTGCGATGGTACCAAAGCTGTAATAAGCTGGTTAGATGCAAGGGGCATACAATGGAGCCTGCACAATTATAAAACAGCAGGCATCAGCCAGCAAAAACTGGCCGAATGGTGCCAGGCATTGGGCTGGCAAAAAATATTAAATAAACGAAGCACCACCTGGCGCAGCCTTACACCGGCGCAACAAAACAGTACCACTACACAAGCGGCTGCTATTAATCTTATGCTGCAAAATACCAGCCTTATTAAGCGCCCGGTACTGGAAACAGGAAAAAATATACTGGCTGGGTTTGATGAAAAAGAGTTGAACCGTATTTTTAAGCCATCAATTAATTAAACCAATTTTATAACAATCCCCGCCTGCTGGCATGGGGCAAAACAACAAGTATTATGAAACGTAACGCAACAGCCGTTTGGAACGGTACCGGTAAAGAAGGCAATGGCCACCTTACCACACAAAGTGGTGTACTGGATAAAACTCAATATTCTTTTAACAGCCGCTTTGCAGAAGGTATTGGCACCAATCCCGAAGAGTTGGTGGCTGCCGCTCACGCCGGTTGCTTTACCATGAAGTTGAGTTTTGTATTAAACGCCGCTGGTTTTACTGCAGATAGCATACAAACCACTTGCGCCATTACGCTGGATAATGGTGCCATTACCGAAAGCAACCTGGATGTAAAAGCTACGGTGCCGGGTATTAGCCAGGAGCAGTTTGACGCTGCTGTTGCAGATGCTAAAGCCAACTGCCCTATATCTAAATTATACAATACCAATATTACACACCAGGCTGTGCTGGCTTAAGTAATGGTAGCAATATATACAATTGCCCCCTGGCTGCAGGGGGCAATTAGTTTTTAGAGACAAAGCCTCTCGTTTTATAGGAATATATTAATGGGCATCTGCCATACTTAGCTTTTGGCCCTTATTACCTTTTACCATTAATACAAAGGGTACGCAAATTAAAAACAGTACCGCCAGGTATAAAAACACATCCATGTAAGAGCGTACAGCTGCTTGCTTGGTTACCATCAAATCCAATGCCTTGTAACTGCTTTTAAAGGCCACATCACTACTCATACCCTTTTGCATAAATAGATGCTGCATCCCTTGTATACGCTGCATCAGCTCCGGATTATTTACATCCAGGTTGGTAGCCAGGTTGCTGCGGTGCAATTGGTTTTGCCGCGACATAAAAGTGGTAATCAGCGCTACCCCAAACGATCCGCCCAACTGGCGCATCATACCCGTAAAAGCAGCTCCCTGGCCAATTTGCGGACCTTTTAACGACGATAGCGACAAGGCTGTTATAGGTATAAATAACATACCCAACCCAATACCCCGTACTATCAGCATCCAAAAAAAGCTATCGGCACCCGTATCGGGCGTTAATATAAAATAGCCCCAAAGTGTAAATACCGAAAACAATATCATGCCGCCTGCTACCAGGTATTGCTGTGGCACGCCTTTTTGCAGCAGGTTGCCAATAATAGGCATCATTACTGCCGTGGTTAATGCAGCCGGCACCATTAACATACCAGCCTGCTGGGCCGTCCATCCCAAAATAGATTGGGTATATAAGGGGATGATAAATGTAGAGCCGTACAAACCAAAACCCATAATAAACGACAGGATAGTGCCCACCCTGAGGTTATTGTTTTTTAGTACCCTCAGCTCAACAATAGGGTTACGAAAACGCAGCTCTCTCCATATAAAAAAATACAAGCCCAAAAAAGCCGCAACAGTAAGGTAAATAATTACCGGGCTGTTAAACCAGTCGTCATCCTGCCCCTTTTCCAGCACATATTGCAGCGAGCCCACGGTAATAGCCAGCAGGGCAATGCCCAGCCAGTCTACATCACTACCCGTACTTTTTTGGCCATATTGGGGGCTGCGTACATACTGCAGTGTAAGCAGGGTGGCAATTACACCAATAGGTATGTTAATGTAAAAAATATAAGGCCACGAAAAATGATCTACAATAAAGCCGCCCAGTGGCGGGCCAAGGGTAGGGCCAATAATAACGCCCATGCCATAAATGGCCTGGGCCATACTCCTTTTTTGAGGTGGGTAACTTTCGGTAATGATGGTTTGGGAGGTTACCAGCAATGCGCCACCACCCACACCTTGTAAAAACCTAAACAGCACCAGCTCCCAAATACCCGTGGCATTGCCACACAAAAAAGAGCAAACAGTAAACAGGATAATGGAGGCCGCAAAATAATTGCGCCGGCCAAATTGGATGGATAGCCAACTCGTCATGGGTACTATAATCACATTACCAATTGCGTAGGCCGTAATTACCCATCCCACTTCGGTAAGGGTAGCACCCAGCGTACCCCTCATATCATTTAGCGCCACATTTACAATGGTGGTATCTACAATTTCGAGCAGGGCACACAATATAGCGGTGATGGTAATAATTACCCGCCTGCTGCCATACTCCACCAACGACTCCATCTGTTGCATCATGCTTACTTGTATTGTTTGTGGTTATTTTTTGTTACCGGCTCCGGTGCAAAGCCCGGCTTTACAGGCGTCGCACACTTGTACAGTGTTACCCGGCCAGGCCTTACCCGTATTGGGGCAAGGGGTTTATTATAAATGCACATCCACCCTTACATTCATGCCCGGGCGTAACAATTTTACCGCCGAGTCTGCCGGTTGGTTAAACTCAATTTTTACCGGCAGGCGCTGTACTACTTTTACAAAATTGCCACTGGCATTATCGGGTGGCAGCAGCGAAAACCGGGAGCCTGTGGCAGGTGAAAAAGAACTAAGGGTAGCCTCAAACGGGTGGCCCGGAAAAGCATCTGCATGCACTGTTACTTTTTGCCCCACCCTCATTTTTTCAAATTGCGTTTCTTTAAAATTGGCTACCACCCATACTGCATCGCTCAGCACAATACTAAATACCGATTGGCCGGGTTGCAAAAACTGCCCCGGCTGCACACTTACTTTAGATACTTTACCCGTTTGCTGGGCGGTAACCACAGTATACGAAAGCTGTAACCTGGCTTCGGCCAGCTCTACCTCTTTTTGCTTAATAGTGGCGTTGGCTACATTTATTTGTGTAGCAGCCGCATCGCTTTGCGTAGCCACTGCATTGGTTTGCCTTGCTACCTGGTTTTTTTGTGCCAGCAGCACCTGCAGTTGCTTTTCGGCTGTTTGTTTGGTAGCCAGCGCCTGCTCGTACTGTTGCTGTGTAATAGAGTGGTCTTTTATCAGGTTGGCATATCTTTCATAATCTTGTGTGGCCCTCCACATGGCTACTTTGGCAGCTTCAATTTGTGCATCGGCAGTATTAATACCAGCCTGTGTAGTGCCAATATTAGCACGTGAGGCAGATGCATTTGCCGTGGCCACTCCCAGGTTTGTTTTAGCAGTGGCAAGGGCGGCTTCGGCCTGCATTACTTTAAGCGCCTGGTCTTGATTATCCAGCACCAGCAAGGTATCACCCTGTTGTACTAGCTGGTTATCGGTAACCCTCACCGCTTTTACATACCCGGCTACCCTTGGTATTACAGGGCTAATGCTGGCTTCTACCTGTGCGTCTTCAGTTTCTTCATGATGTTGGCCATGCAGGTATTTACTTACACCAAACCATGTACCTGCTGCCAGCAATAGTAGCAGTACAATTATAAAAGTGCTGTTTTTCTTTTTTGGTGCTTCGGCGGTAGTTGTTTTATGTTGTTCCATATATTTTATAGATATATTATTGGGTGTTTTATTAGTATTGAGTATTTCCGGTTACCTGTAACAGCTTTTGATAGGCTAAAAAGCAATCGGCTTTGGCATTGGTAACGCTAAGCCTGCTTTGCAGCAGGGCCACATCTGCATCCAGCAAATCGGTGGTGGTAGCCAGGCTATTATCGTGTTTGTTTTTGGTGATGCGGTAATTTTCGGTTGCCTGCGCTACCGATTTTTCGTACACTTCAATCTTTTTTTGGGTAAGCAGGTAGGCCTGGTAAGCCTGGTTTACCTGCAGGCGTATCTGATCATCCAATATAGATTCTGAAAATTTTACCTGCTGTACTTTTAGCTTTGCTTGTTGTATATGTGTTTTTGTTTTCCATAAAGAGGCCAAATCGTATTTAACTCCAACGCCAATATTTACAGCATTGGTAATACTTAATAAGCCCGGTACATTGGCGGCTACATAGCCCCCTGTTAATGCAAGCGAAGGATAGTAATTACTAGTAGCTGATTTAATACCCACTTGTGCAGCCTGCTGGCGGGTAGCCAGGGCTTTTTTATCTTTCCTGTTTTGCAGGGCATCTTGCTCGTAATTGTCAAATGATGGTATGTTTTCCGGCAGGGCTAATCCTGTTTTATCAGGTACCAGTTCGGTTTGCTCCGGCAAGCCCATCATAAGGTTAATATTTACACAAGCCAGTTTATAACTGGTTTCTGCATCTAGCAGGGCCAGCTCTATGGTAGATGCCTGCAGCTCTGCCTTCATCAAATCGTTGCGGGCCAGTAAGCCATTTTTTTCGAGGCTGGTAAAATCTTTTACCCGTTGTTTGGCCTGTGCCAGGTTTTCTTTTACCAGGCCAATAGCGGTATGTGCTTTGTATAAGTTAATACAGGCATTTACCACATTTAGTATTACCAGCTCCCGATCGTTTTCGGCATCCAGCTTTATGGCCTGCTCCAGGTATTTGGCAGATTCAATACCATACTTTATACGGCCACCAGCAAATAGGGGCAGCGATATATTGGCCATACCATATGCTAACTGGTTTACTTTAGGCCCGCCCGTGGTGGCAGAGTCGCCGCCGGTTTTTAAATGAATATTTGGTTGTATAGGCAGGTACATATAAGCACCGCTAATAGCAGCATCTGGTAACTTTTTTTCGTACGCTTCTGTTACCGCTGCAGCGGCTTCTTGTATTTTTACCTGGTTGCTTTGCAGGGTTTTGCTATAGGCAAGGGTAAGCTGTACCGCTTGCTGCAGGGTAATGGGTTTGGCTGTGCCTTGCTGGGCAGTGGCGCTTACATAAATCAATAGTGCTGCCAATGCACTTAACATTCTACGCTTCATTAGATAGTATTGCTTTAAATAATGTTTTGATGTGTATGATCAGTTTCTTTTTTAATTCAGCTTCGTAAGCCTCGTCGGTTAGTGCAGTGCTGCCGGTATAAGAGCGGTAGTAATCTTTGCTAATAATTGTTTGCCATACCGTACCCAACAAGGTATTTAGCATTAACACCACATCTATCTTTTTTTTAAAGGCGCCCTTTTTTTGTCCCTGCTTTACCAGTTCGCCAATCAACTCTGCATTGCGTAGTTTTAGTTGCTTTACTTTTTCCATAATAGCAGGGTTTTTATTGCTTACCTGCTCACAAATCATAATGCGGTAAAACCGCTGGCTATTCATCACTTTTTCAATATGCTCTTCTATAAGGATGTTTATTTTTTGGCCGGGGGTTATGCTGTCATCTTGCAGCAACTCTGCCACCCTTACTTGTACCCGGCCTATTTTTACCTCAAAAATGGCTTCCATCAATTTGTCTTTTGAGCCAAAGTAGTACGATATCATGGCTACATTTATACCAGCCTCGTCGGATATATCTCTTACAGAAGTACCATCAAATCCCTTTTGGGCAAAAAGCCGCTCGGCAGTTTCTATTATCTGCAGCTGTTTTTCGTTAAAAGATGTCATGCTTGTTTTATTGAGGGCTCAAAATTAAACAAGTGTTTAATATTAATCAAACATTTGTTTAATTATTTTTTACCTTTAGCCTAATCATTTAAAAATTGTTTTGAGTAGATTTGGTAAAACTTACTATTATGTCGTTTCAAAATAAAACGGTTGTTATTACCGGCGCATCCAGGGGTATTGGTAAAGCCATTGGCTTAAAGCTGGCTGCTGCCGGAGCCAATATTGTAATTGCCAGTAAAAGTGTGGAAGAAAACCCCAAGCTGGGCGGTACCATTTTTACGGCGGCGGCCGAAATGGAAGCAGCCGGTGGCAAGGCTTTGGCCGTACAATGTGATATCAGGTTTGAAGACCAAATACAAAACGTGGTAGATAAAACCATTGAAAAATTTGGCGGCATTGATATACTTATCAACAATGCCTCTGCCATTAATTTGCTGCCTACCGAGCAGATGGAAGCCAAGCGGTACGATTTAATGTATGACATAAATGTAAGGGGCACTTTTATGATGAGCCGTGCCTGCATACCCTGGTTAAAAAAAGGCACCAATGCCCATATACTCAACCTGTCGCCACCCATTAATATGGATCTTAAATGGTTTACCAATCACCTGGCCTACACCATCAGCAAGTATAATATGAGCATGATAGCCCTGGGCTTATCAGCCGAGTTAAAAAAATACCAGGTAGCTGCCAATGCCCTTTGGCCTCGTACTACCATTGCCACCGCCGCTGTAAACAACCTGCTGGGTGGCGAAGCTTTAATGAAAATGAGCCGTACGGTAGATATAGTTGCAGATGCGGCCGAATATATCTTATCTCAATCTTCCACCGAATGCACCGGCAACACTTTTATTGATGAAGAAGTGCTGGCTAAAGCCGGTGTTACCAACCTGGATAAATACGCCGTAGTACCCGGAGCACAGCTTTACAACGATTTATTTGTTTAACCCGGCTTGTTAACAAAAGGCTAATTTGATTTTTGTTTTGATGAACGGTAACTATTTACCGGGGTGTACGTTTAGTTTCGTAGCCGCAAGTTGCGCTTCTATTAAACCAAACTGTATAGCCATGAATCTTATTAAACCAAGGGCGGTTTTTTTGTGCCTGTTATTAAGCAGCGCCGCCTTTTGCCAATCTGACAAAAAAAAGATTGAAGCAAAAAGAACTACCGGCACCATTAAAATTGATGGAGAAATAAACGACCCTGCCTGGAAGGATGCAGCCAAGGCAGATAAATTTGTGGCTTTGCGGCCTACCCCATTTAGGCCTGAGCAGCCCGATAACGCTACCGAAATCTACTTTTTATACAACGATGCCGGAATATATATCGGCGGTTTTTTACATGAAAAAACCAAAGACAGCATTACCCACGAGCTGGTGGGCAGGGATGGATTTGGTGCCAACGATTTTATAGGAATCATCTTTGATACTTACTACGATAAATTAAATGGCTTTGAATATTTTGTTACGCCATTGGGCGAACAAATGGATGCCAAGCAATCGCCCAATCAAAATGGCGATAGCGAAGATTTTAGCTGGAATGCTGTATGGCAAAGCGCTGCCAAAATACACGATAATGGTTGGAGTTTTGAAATGTTTTTACCCTATGCAGCTATCCGTTTTGGTAAAAAAAAGGTGCAGGATTGGGGGCTTAATATTGTACGCCGAAGGCAAAAAAGTGGTGAGCAATTGTTTTGGCAAAGTATCGACCCCAATGTAAACGGCTTTTTAACACAGGAGGGTTTGCTTACCGGGCTAGAAAATATTAAGCCACCATTAAGGCTGCAGTTTTCGCCCTATTTTTCGGTATACCAAAACCACGATGACAACGCCAAAGCCGGCCAATCAAAAAATTCAACCAATGTAAACGGTGGCATGGATATTAAGTATGGCCTTAACCAGGCTTTTACATTAGACATGACGCTGATACCCGATTTTGGGCAGGTGCAAACAGATAACCGCATTTTAAATCTATCACCGTTTGAGCAGCGTTTTACCGAAAACCGCACTTTTTTTACGGAAGGGGCCGAGTTGTTTAACAAGGGCAACCTATTTTACAGCCGCCGTATTGGCCGGGTAGGCGACAGGCCATTGCATTATTGGGAGGTAGGTGAAGAGGGCACACAAGTAAATACAGAGGAGTATGTAAAAGAAAACCCCGAGCAGGTAAAACTGCTAAATGCTACTAAAATAAGCGGCCGCACTCAAAAAGGCCTGGGCATTGGTTTTTTAAATGCCATTACCCGGCCGCAATATGCTACCCTGGAAAATAAACTTACTGGCACACAAAGGCAGGTACAAACCGATCCGCTTACCAATTACAATGTTTTTGTACTGGATCAAACCATGAAAAACAATAGCAGTGTAAGCCTGGTAAATACCAATGTTTGGCGCAGCGGTAAAGATTATGATGCCAATGTAACCAGCGGTTTATTTGATTTATACGACAAAAAAAATACCTGGAATGTAGGGGGTAATGTAAGTGTAAGTAATCTTTTTGGTGTAGATGATAAAACGATTACCGGCTATGCCCACTCGGTATACTTTGGTAAAGTAAGCGGCAATTTTAATTTTAATGTTTGGCAAGATCTTATTGACAGTAAGTACGATAAAAGCGACCTGGGTTATTTTACCAATAACAACACCATGGACCAGGGTGTTTGGATGGGATACCGCTGGACCAAGCCCAGCAGCTGGTACAATCAAATGCGTATAAATTTTAACGGCTGGTATAGCCGGCTGGTAAGCCCCATGGATGCCCTTAAACGCAAAGAAATGATGTACCAAAATGCCGGCCTTAATGTAAATAGCAATGCACAGCTTAAAAATTTATGGTGGGTGGGCTTTAATATAAATGGCGGCCCTCACCGCAATGATTTTTACGAGCCCCGTAGCGAAGGCCGTGTGTTTAAAGACAAAGGCCGTATTAACCTTAACCTTTGGTGGGAAAGTAATTTTGCCAAAAAATTATCCTGGGGTGGTAATGCCCAGTTGGGCAAGGGCAGCATTTTTGGCCGCACCATCACCAACCTGGGTTTATTTGGTAAAATACGCTTTAGCAGTAAGTTTTCGGTTGATCACCAGGTTAATATTGAGCATATTACTAACCAGGCAGGCTTTGCCGCCAATATTAACGATACCATCTTTTTTTCCAGAAGGGATGTTAATACGGTTGAAAATGTGCTAGGCATTAAATACAATTTTACCAATCGTATGGGCCTTACCATGAGGGCAAGGCATTACTGGAGTAAGGTAGACCCCAAAGAGTTTTTTGCGCTAAATATGGAGGGTAACCTCGAAAAACCCCGGAGCGCTATCAGCCGAAATGTAAACCAGAATTATAATTTTATGAGTGTGGATATGGTATATACCTGGCAATTTGCACAAGGCAGCTTTATTAATGTGGTATGGAAAGATATTGCCGAAAGCTTTACCCGTGAGTTTGAAAAAAACTATTTTGGCAACTTGGGCAAAACAATAGATGGCCCACAGTTTAACAGTTTTTCGTTAAGGGTGATTTACTTTTTAGATTACCTCACCATTAAAAACAAAGCCCAGCAAAAAAAAGCTGGTAAAGCATAAAAATAAAAAAGGCTCCTTAAAGGAGCCTTTTTTATTAGCGCAGGGCAGCAGGTGGTACTGGTTTTTCTAACAGGTGCTGATAGATAAACTTTGTTTTCATGTTTTGATAGTGCAGCCACTTATTGCCACCCCATCCGTGGCGCCCGCCACTGTAAGGCATAAATTCAAATTCTTTTTTTGCATCCTGCAATTTGCTAATCAGGTTGATGCTGTTTTGCAGGTGAACATTATCATCGATAATACCATGTACAATTTGTAGTTTGCCTTTGTATTTATCCAGGTGGGTAAATACCGAGCTGGTTTTATAACCCTCAGCATTGTTGGCAGGTGTACCCATAAAGCGTTCGGTATAATGGCTGTCGTAATAACTCCAATCGGTAACACTACCACCGGCCATACCATGTGTAAATACATCGGCGCCATAGGTAAGTGCATAGCAACTCATGTAGCCGCCATAGCTAAAGCCTGTGATGCAAATTTTTGAAGCATCGGCATTGCCATTAGCCAGCAGCCATTTTACCATAGTGCTATAATCCTTCATCTCCCAATAACCCAGGTTGTGGTACATATAGTTTACCCCTTCTTTACCAAAATGGCCGCTTGCCCGGTGATCCATCACCACTTGTATCAAGCCTTCTTTAGCATACCATTGCTGGTTGCCATTTAGGCTCCAGGTATCGTAGCATGTACCTGCATCCGGACCGCCATAAATAGAAATAAGTACGGGGTATTTTTTACTTTTATCCATATTTAATGGCCAGGTTACCTTCATGGGTAAATCGTACAAACCATCCTCGCTTTTTACCCTTAAAAATTCGGTTGTAGCCAACTCGTACTTATCAAACTCAGCAGCTTTGGCGTCGGCCAGTTCTTTTATTAATTTGCCCTTGTTGTTTACCAATGCCAGCTTGTTGGGGTTGCTACTATTGGAGTAGGTAGTAATAAAATAACCAGCATTGGGCGAAAGATTGATGTTGGTATGGCTGTAATCGCCAAAGGTTAAGCGCTGCAAATTTTTACCATCCAGTTTTACACTGTAAAAATCAATACGGGCTGTGTTTTCACGGCCTTTTGCTTTAAAGTAAATGGTTTTATTTTTTTCATCTACATAGCTAAGTGCAGTAACGGTAAACTTACCGGTGGTTACTGCATTTAGTAATTTGCCATCCATGCTGTAATGGTAAATATGGCGCCATCCGGCTGCATCGTTTAGCAGTAAAAAACCTTTACCGCCCGCTAAAAATTGTATGCGTTCGCCTTCATCATCCAAGTTTATCCAGGTTTTTTGGGTTTCGTTATACAGTTCTTTTTTGGAGCCATCGGCGGGGTTTACGCTCCATATTTTTAAATTATTTTGCAGGCGGTTCATCCATTGTACCCAAAGGGCGCTGCCATCGGGTGTCCAGTAGGGCATGCCAAAATACTGATCGTCGCTGGCATTAAAATCGGCCCAAGTGGTGTTGCCGCCATCCGGCGCTACCACCCCTACCTTTACTTCGGGATTTTTATCGCCTACTTTGGGGTAACGTACGGTTTCTACATAGCCATGCTGTGTATTACCATCGGTAAGGGTAAAAACGGGCACCTGGCTATCATCTGTTCTAAAATATGCAATCTTTTTACTATCGGGGCTCCACCAAAAGGAGCGGTAGTGGCTTGCCCTGCCCAATATCTCTTCGGTATATACCCAACTGGCGTAGCCATTTAATATCACATCGCTGCCATCGGTAGTAAGGGGCGTTTCTTTTTTGGTGCTGATGTTTACAGTGTACAGGTTATTGTTTTTGGTATATGCCACATAGTTGCCGTCGGGGCTCATGGTGGGGTTTTGCTCTTCGGCTGCATCGTTGGTGAGCTGTACCTCGGTGCCATTGCTTTTGATGTACAGGTCTGTACCTTTTTTGTATGCAGCGGCGCTGGCGGATGTAACCATTTTTGCTTCTTCTTCGGTAGCTTCTTTTTCTTTACCGGTTTTACAATCTACCAGGTATTTTTTTCCGTCTTTTTGATATACAAACTGGTAATCGTTTACCCATTTAACCACGGTGGGCAGCGGTTGCACAATTCCTTTAAAATTGTTTTTAAAAAATTGGTCGTCGGTAAGTGCATTTTTTTGGGCTTGGGTAAGCAGGCTGCCACCTGCCAACAGTAAGCAAACAGTTGCTTTTTTAAACATAGGCGTCATGTATGTAGTAGTTTTAAATAAGTGGACAAGTTAGTTTTTTGAATCATTCAGGCAAAAATAAAAGGGATACACTGTCAGTATCCCTTTTTATGTGGTGATTATAAGCTATGAATATTAGTTTTCGGCATTTTCGGGCCTCATCATCGGAAAAAAGAGTACATCTTGTATAGAGTGCTGGTTGGTAAGCAGCATGGCAATACGATCGATACCAAAACCAATACCGCTGGTGGGTGGCATACCATACTCAAGCGCCCTTAAAAAATCATAATCGATAAACATGGCCTCATCATCGCCTCTTTCCATCAGTTTGGCCTGCTCTTCAAACCGCTCCCGCTGCTCAATGGGGTCGTTTAGCTCACTATAGGCATTGGCAATTTCTTTGCCGTTGCACATCAGCTCAAAGCGCTCTACCAGCCCCGGTTTGCTGCGGTGTTTTTTGGTAAGTGGGCTCATCTCTACCGGGTAATCGGTAATAAAAGTGGGCTGTATATAATTGCCTTCGCATTTTTCGCCAAATATTTCGTCAATCAGTTTGCCTTTACCCCATTTTTCATCGGCATGTATATGCAGGGCTTTGCACACTTCTCTAATACCGGCCTCATCCATTTGGCTGATATCGTACCCGGTGTGCTCTTGTATTGCCTCGTACATGGTTACTCTTTTGTAGGGTGCTTTAAAATCAATTTGCCGGTTGCCTACATTTACCAGGGTGGTTCCGTTGGTAGCCATAGCTGCTTTTTCGAGCAATTGCTCGGTGGTTTGCATCATCCACTCATAATCTTTATAGGCAACATAAAACTCCAGTACGGTAAACTCGGGATTATGGGTGCGGTCCATCCCCTCGTTACGAAAGTTGCGGCTAAACTCGTACACCCACTCAAAGCCGCCTACTATCAATCTTTTTAAATACAATTCGTTGGCAATACGCATGTACATCGGTACATCCAATGCGTTGTGGTGGGTAATAAATGGCCTGGCAGCTGCGCCACCGGGTATACTTTGCAACA
>JBDKJT010000067.1:0-10845 GCA_039796475.1 Bacteroidota bacterium
GCTCTTTTCCTTCAAAATATTCCAGCATGGCGCCGCCGCCGGTGCTTACATAACTTACTTTGTCTGCCAGGTTAAACTGGTTTACGGCTGCTACGCTATCGCCACCGCCTACCAGGCTAAAAGCACCATTGGCTGTAGATGCTGCTACGGCTAATGCAACTGATTTGGTACCGTTTTGAAATTTTTCCATTTCAAATACCCCCATGGGGCCATTCCATAAAATGGTTTTTGATTTGTTGATGATTTCGCTAAATACGCCCACTGCTTTAGGACCAATATCCAGGCCCATCCATCCATCGGGGATGGCATCGCTGGGGCATGTGTTGGTATTGGCGTTGGCATCAAACTTATCGGCAATTACCGAATCTTCGGGCAGGTGAATGCTTACAGCTTTTTGGCTGGCTTTTTCCAGTATTTCCAGTGCAGTTTGCAGGCGGTCGTCTTCGCACAATGAGTTGCCTATTTTGCCACCCCGGGCTTTCATAAAAGTGTAAGCCATGCCGCCGCCTATGATAATATCGGTGGCTCTTTCCAGCAGGTTTTCTATAATTAATATTTTGTCGGATACTTTAGCGCCGCCAATGATAGCGGTAAATGGTTTTTCGCTGCCATGTAATACTTTTTCGGCACTGCTTACTTCGCCTTCCATTACCAGCCCAAAGGTTTTTTTATCGCCCGGAAAAAACTGTGCAATTACAGCCGTGGAAGCATGTGCCCGGTGGGCTGTGCCAAAGGCATCATTAACATAAATACTGCCTAGGGTACTTAATTTTTGGGCAAAAGCCTGGTCGCCTTTTTCTTCTTCTTTATAAAAACGCAGGTTTTCAAGCAATAACACTTCGCCCGGCTTAAGCATGCTGGCTGTAAGGGCCGCCTGCTGCCCAATACAATCGTCAGCAAAAAATACATGTGTTTCGTTACCGCCATCTGCATTTAATAACTGGTGCAGGTGCGTTACAAGATGCTTTAAAGAGTATTTATCTGTGGGGCCATCTTTGGGGCGGCCAAGGTGGCTCATTAATATGGCGCTGCCGCCATCGGCCAATATTTTTTTTATGGTAGGGATGGTAGCCCTCATACGGGTATCATCGGTGATATTAAAATCTTTGTCTAGCGGAACATTAAAGTCTACCCGGATCAAAGCTTTTTGTCCGGCAAAATTGTGTGAATTAAAATTACTCATGTGTTAGATTGATTACTGTTAGTCGGTTATTTAATGATTATTTTCAGGGGGTGGGTTACCAGGATTGCGGCTTTAAAGATACTGATAGATTATAAAAAAAAGCTTCCTGTGTGCAGGAAGCTTTTGTATGTTGAGTGTAGTAACATTTGTACAAGTGTGCGACGCAACGATGCTGAACCTGGCGCTGTGGCCGGGCTCAACAAAATTTATTTGCTGATTAAGCCGGCAAAATAATGCACTGTGCGTACCAGTTGGCTTACATAGCTCATTTCGTTATCGTACCAGGATACTACCCTTACCAATTGGGTATCGCCTACGGTTTGTACCCTTGTTTGGGTGGCATCAAACAAAGAGCCAAAGCTGCTGCCGATAATATCGGTGCTTACAATTTCGTCTTCGGTGTATCCAAAGCTTTCGTTGGCGGCAGCCTGCATGGCGGCGTTTAATTCTTCTACCGTGGTTTTTTTACCTAATACGGCTGTTACTTCTGTTAAAGAGCCGGTGATGGTGGGCACCCTTTGTGCACTGCCATCGAGCTTGCCTTTAAGGCTTGGCAATACCAGGCCAATGGCTTTGGCAGCCCCGGTGCTGTTGGGTACAATATTTTGTGCGGCAGCCCTTGCCCTGCGTAAATCGCCTTTGGGGTGGGGGGCATCCTGCGTATTTTGATCGTTGGTGTAGGCGTGGATGGTAGTCATTAAACCATTTACAATGCCAAAGCTTTCTTCCAGCACTTTTGCTACCGGGGCCAGGCAGTTGGTGGTACAGCTGGCGCAGCTGATAACGGTTTCGGAACCATCAAGTATGCTGTGGTTTACATTAAATACAATTGTTTTTAAATCGCCTGTGGCGGGAGCAGAGATTACTACTTTTTTGGCACCTGCGGTAAGGTGGGCTTCTGCTTTAGCTTTATCGGTAAAAAAGCCGGTACACTCCAATACTACATCCACATCGTGGCTGCCCCATGGAATTTGAGCCGGGTCTTTTTGGGCGTATATTTTAACACTATCACCATTTACTACTATTGAATCTTCTGTTGCTTTTACATCAGCATCAAAACGGCCTTGTGCACTATCGTACTTTAACAGGTGAGCCAATACTTTGGGGCTGGTAAGATCATTGATGGCTACTACATCAATCCCTTGCATATTATAGATTTGGCGGTATACTAAACGACCGATACGGCCAAAACCATTAATTGCAACTTTAACTGTACTCATAATTAGAAAGGTTTATTTTTTTTAACGGCCTCAAAGGTAATGAATGTAACTAAAAACAATTGTTGATTTTAGTAATGTTTTTTGAATAAAATGAGACCTTGATTAAAAATTATTCAGGTTTATATGCTTTAGCATCAATAGCAGGGTTAATTTTTACCACATCAAAAGTGGTGCCTCCGCCGCCGCCGGGCCCATTGCCGCCGGTTACTTTTGTTTCGATGGTATGTGCTATCATGATGCCATCTACCGCTTTATAATCTTTGTAAATAGTAAACAGTTCTGCATCCGGATTTCTTCGGCCGCCGCCCCCGCCGCCCATCATGCCACCACCTTTGGTGCTGGTTTGCAGCAGCAGGTATGTGCTGGCATCTATCCAGCAATTTATTTCACGACCAGCCTTAGTGGTAACTTTAAGTTTATAGCAAGTGGCGCCCTGTGCAGAATCTTTACCCAGCAGCTCAGCCTTACTGCCTTTGTCGGCATAATTAAAAAGCGGCCCCGCAATATCGGTTTCGGTTTGCATATTGGCTAAAGCTTCGTCGGGTAGTTTGGTTGGGCTGGGGGAGCGCATGGGTATAAACGACCATGCCTCTTTATCTGTTACCAGCATAAAACCATTGTTGCCACCCATTTCAAAATCAGTACGGCTTAATTTATCTTGCTCCTTGGTAATTTTTATCACAACTTCATTGCCCATCATCTCCCTCATCCCTTCCATATAAATAGATTTTAGGGAGGCTAATTTTTCTTTACCGCCTCTTGCCGCAATATGCTTATCAATAATGTCATCAACAGTTTGTGCACCCACCATTTGTATACTGGTTAAAAACAGCACAAACAAACCTAACAGAACGATCGTTTTCATAATAAATATTTTTTAGTTGGATAAAGATAACGCAATTGATGTTTTGTAGAAGGTAAACAGATTGTAAAGCCACCTACATTTGTGTATAATAAAACAGTTAAAAATGGCAGGCAGCATACAGGGTAATATTATAGACATCAGCGGTAAAAAAATTTTTGAAGGAGAAGTGGTATTTGATAACGGTAAAATAATAGCGGTAACTGCAATTAAATTACCCGCCGGCAAACAATATAGTTATATACTACCCGGCTTTATAGATAGCCATGTACATATTGAAAGCAGTATGCTGGTGCCATCGGAGTTTGCAAGGCTGGCGGTGGTGCATGGCACTGTTGCCACTATTAGCGATCCGCATGAAATAGCCAATGTATGTGGCATGCAAGGTGTAACCTATATGATAGAAAATGGTAAAAGCGTACCGTTTAAATTTCATTTTGGTGCACCCAGTTGTGTGCCGGCTACTATTTTTGAAACGGCAGGGGCAACACTTGGTGTGGCAGATGTGGAGCTGCTGTTACAAAAACCCGAAATTAAATACCTGAGTGAAATGATGAATTTTCCGGGAGTGCTTTTTAACGATACGGAAGTAATGCAAAAAATTGCGTTAGCCAAAAAGCATCAAAAGCCGGTTGATGGTCATGCCCCTGGCTTACGGGGTGCCGACGCCCAAAAATATATTGGGGCTGGTATTAGCACCGATCATGAATGTTTTACAGAGGCGGAGGCAAAAGAAAAGCTGGATTATGGTATGAAGATTTTAATCAGGGAAGGCAGTGCTGCTAAAAACTTTGATGCACTCGTAAATCTATTACATGAGCATTACCAGCAAATGATGTTTTGTAGTGATGATAAACATCCGGATAGTTTATTGTATGGGCATATCAACCAGCTTTGTGCCAGGGCAGTGGCAAAGGGAGTAGATATTTTTAAAGTATTGCAGGCCGCTTGTATTAACCCGGTTAAGCATTATAAGATGGATGTTGGCTTACTACAACCTGGCGATGCTGCCGATTTTATCGTGGTAAAAAATCTAGAAACATTTGAGGTAGAGCAAACCTATATAGATGGGCAACTGGTGGCAGCCAATGGGCAATCGCTTATTAATGCGGCAGAGGCGCCTATTATCAATCAATTTGATTGCAGCCCCAAAATACCGGCCGATTTTGTAATGCCTTATACTGGCCAATTGCAAATTTGGGTGGTGGAGGCGTTAGAGGGGCAACTTATCACCAATAAATTGGCAGTACCACCAACTGTACACAATGGCTGTATCGTAAGCGATGTACAAAAGGATGTGCTAAAAATGGTGGTGGTAAACCGGTATAAACCAGCCAAGCCAGCCATTGGTTTTGTAAAAAACTTTGGACTAAAGCAGGGGGCGCTGGCCAGTACAGTAGCCCACGACAGCCATAATATTATAGCAGTAGGGGTAGATGATGAAAGTATTTGTGCGGCAATCAATTTGGTAATAGCAGAGCAGGGTGGGGTAAGTGCGGTAGCCGGGCAGCAGCAAATGGTGGTGGGGCTGCCCGTAGCAGGGTTAATGAGTAACAAAGATGGCTACGAAGTAGCCGCCGCCTATACAGCCCTTGATAATATGAGTAAACAAGTACTCGGCTCTGCTTTGGCCGCTCCATTTATGACGCTGTCGTTTATGGCCTTGCTGGTAATACCACACCTAAAACTCAGCGATCTGGGTTTGTTTGATGGCGATAGCTTTGCTTTAATAAAATAATAGCTACTGCACTTTGGCAGTAATTACTTTAATAAATATACTGTCGGTACCTTTTGGAGTAAAATATTTGCTTTTAAAGCTGGCCGATTTACCCGGTTCTATTATTTCGTACACCGTTTCATTATCTTTTTCAAGCAGTACACCAGTTTTACTAAAAAATGATAACTCCAGCTCTATATCCTTATACACACATACTTTGGCATGGTTGTACACCATCCCTTTTATTACGGTTTGCCCTATCAGGTTGTGCTTGTCTTTACTAGTTACTTCAATAAAAGCTGCAGCGTTCTTTCTTTCTCTTTCTTCCAGCGATTCTTTTGCTTTTTCATAACTGTCCTTTTCTTTTTGCGTTGTTTCGCTCTTACTATTGCAGGCGGCAAGGGTTATAAAAATGAGCAGGTAAATAAAAAATGGTTGCTTCATGTTTTATTTTTTTTTGAAGAAACTAAAATTATCCAAAACGATTTGTTAAACCAATTTTTTAAATAAAGCGTGCCTGCGTTTTATTTGCACAAGCACTACCGGCGGGCATTAAAGTTTGTTTTGAATATTAAATTCCTATTTTTACGGCATTGCAATTGTCATAATCAAAACTCTTTTCATGGTAATAAATTTAAGCGAACAGCATTCTTTGGTAAGCAATTGGGTGGCCGAATTACGTAATGTAGAGGAGCAGGCAGACAGGATGCGTTTTCGGCGTAACCTGGAGCGTATTGCAGAAGTTGCTGCTTATGAAATAAGCAAGCGATTGGAGTGGCAAGAAAAAGAGATCACTACACCATTGGGTATTGCAAACTGTAAAATGTTAGCCCAGCAGCCTGTATTGGCAACTATTTTACGGGCAGGCTTGGGCATGCATACAGGTTTGCTTAATTATTTTGATAAAGGCGATAATGCATTTATCAGCGCTTATAGAAAGCACCATCCGGATGGCTCATTCGAAATTAGCCTGGAGTATATGAGCTGCCCCGAAATTGATGGCAAAGTGGTAATTATCAGCGATCCAATGATTGCAACGGGAGCGTCATTGGTAAAGTCTATTCAATATTTAAAAGATGAAGGCGAGATAAAAGACCTGCACATCGTTTGTGCTATTGGCTGTACGGTGGGTATTGAATATGTGCTAAGAGAAGTGCCCCGGGCAACAATATGGTGTGGCGATATTGATGATGAGCTAACCGCCAAAGGCTATATAGTACCGGGCTTGGGTGATGCAGGCGACTTGGCTTTTGGACAAAAAATGCAATCTTAAATTCC
This sequence comes from Bacteroidota bacterium, assembly GCA_039796475.1. Lineage (GTDB taxonomy): Bacteria > Bacteroidota > Bacteroidia > Chitinophagales > Chitinophagaceae > Ferruginibacter. Next base: position 6,261 of record JBDKJT010000067.1, read on the forward strand.
TTTGCAAGTTGGATTATATCTTGCGAAAACGGGCCCAATGGCCTAGCTGTTGTAGAATAATCGGTTATATTTTCTTTTGATAAAAGCTTGTAAAAACAAATATCAATGGCTAAAAAGCAGCATTATGTTGCAAATCTTTATCTTTAAAGTTCTGAATCATTTTGAAAATGAAAAAAAGTTTAATAACCATTACCCTAGTTTGCTTAGCAGCCATCGTAAAAGCACAGGATCCGCATTTTTCTCAATTTTTTGCGTCACCCCTCACCCTTAATCCTGCCTTTACCGGAAAGTTTGATGGCGAGTGGCGGCTGGCTGCCAATCACCGGGATCAATGGCCATCCATTCCTAAAGCATATGTTACCACAAGTGGATCAATTGATTTTGGGATACTAAAAAACAAGATACCTAAAGGAGACGTTTTTGGTGTAGGTATTTCAGGATTAAGCGATCAAAGTGCAGATGCCGCCCTTAAATTAAATTATGGGTCAATTTCATTAAGTTATCATAAAGCCCTGGATGAAGATGGGTACAATACAATCGGTGCTGGCTTTCAAACCACTTTTAGCAGTGCCACCATCGATCGAAATAAACTTACTTTTGCCGACCAGTTAACCCAAAATGGTTTTACAAACCCTACGGCCGAAACATTTGATAATGGCACCAGCCAAAATTACATGGATATTAATGCCGGTATTTTGTATTCGGGCTCATCCAATGGGCTAAACAACTATTATGTGGGCTTGTCCATCTATCATATCAATAAACCAAACCTTAGCTTTATTGATCAAACCTGGAACCTGGCTTCACGGGTTACCATACATGGTGGAGGTACTTTTCCTTTAACCGATAATTTATCGATAAATACCTCGGCTATTTATCAAATGCAAAATAAGGCCAGCGAATTTGTATTTGGTGGCGCACTTTCTGCACTGTTAAATGGCGACGAGGCTAACCCTACCAGCGTATATTTTGGCTCATGGATGCGTTTAAACGATGCCATAATACCTTATGTAGGTCTCGAAATTAATGGGCTGAGGATTGGCGCCAGCTACGATATCAATACCTCCAGCCTTCGCTCGGCCACTTCTAGCAGGGGTGGGTCGGAGTTTTCGGTAATATATATAAAGCGTAAATCAGAAACCAAGGGCATACCTTGTCCAAAGTTTTAATTGTAGTATAATATTCTAATTAGAGGAGACATGGTTCTCCTCTTTTTTATTTTAGATTTGTACATAACAAACCAGTTTTAATGAAACAGTATCTTAAGGGTTGCATTTGTCTGTTAGCGATTATTTTACCATCAGTGCTTTGTGCACAGCATTTTGTTTACTTGCAAACAGAAGCCAGGCAGCCTTTTTATGTAAAAATGGATACCAAAATTTACAACTCTACCGTGTCGGGATATTTGATTATGCCCAAAATGAAAGACGGCGATTATCAGTGTATTATTGGATTTATAGGGGCAGATAAAGGAGAACACCCGTTTAATTTTGCCGTGGCAGGCGATGCCGGGTACCTTATAAAAAACTTTGGCGATAAGGGATGGGGATTATTTAATCTTCAATCGCTGCAGGTAAATATGTCGGGTTCCGGGGCAAAATCAGCCATTGCTGCAAAAACGGATACAAATACAGATGCGTTTTCTGATATGCTGTCTACCGTAGTAGACGATCCGGCTATTAAAGAAAAAGAAAAAAACAGCCAACAAGCCGCTAGTAAAACATACCAACCAGTTGTTTCGATTGATACAGCCCAATCCGACCCTGTTAAGCAAGTACAGTCAGAAAAAACAGTTGCAGAAACCAGTAAACCAATCATTACACCTGAAATTGAAAAACCAGTAGTAATAGTATCAGCTGCTAAGCCTCAGCCGGCAATAATAAAAATATCCACCATTACTAATGTTGATGGCATAGCAATGCGGTATATAGATACCAGCACTATAGGTGCAGATACGGTTGAAGTATTTATACCTTATGTAAATGATAGCACGCTTGTAACGCAAAAAGATCAAACAATAGCAGCAGATTCCATAAAAACCAAGCCTGCCACGCTGCCAGATTCAATGGCATCAAACACTATTCCCCCAGAAACAGTTAAGCCCATATACAATTCAACCATAGAAAATAAAGAGACGGCAATAGCAACATCCAGTCTGGCAAACACTATAGCAGATTCAACGCTAAAGCCAAATACTACAAGCGATCTACTACCCCAGGCAAATGCTGCAATAAACGTTGCACCCAAGAATAAGCTCTTAATAAATTCAAATTGCACCCAACAGGCTTCTGACGAAGATTTTTTAAAACTCCGAAAAAAGATGGCCGGCGCTAAGGACGAAGACGAAATGTTATTGCTGGCAAAAAAAGTATTGAAAACCAGGTGTTTTACAACTGAACAAGTTAAAAACCTAGCGGTACTATTTTTAACCGATGCTGGGCGCTATAATTTTTTTGATTTGGCATATCCGTATACATCAGACACAGTTAATTTTAGTTTGTTAGCTGGTTTACTTACCGAAGAATATTATATAAACAGGTTTAACGTAATGCTAAGGCATTGATTTTAAACATATAGTAGTCAAGTAACTGTTCAAATGGCAAGGTATTTTATCAATATAATGTATAAAGGAAGCCGGTATGCTGGTTTTCAGGTTCAGCAAAATGCCAATACCATACAGGCTGAAGTCCAAAAAGCCCTCCATATCATTTTTAAACAACCAATAGCGTTAACATGCTCCTCCCGTACAGACGCCGGGGTTCATGCCGCCAGTAATTTTTTTCATTTTGATTCAGAAAACATCCCTGCACCTCAGCAGCTAAACAAATCCGTTTATAATCTCAATGCCATACTCCCGTCGGATATAGTGATATTAAGTATACAACAAGTACCTGTCGATTGGCATTGCCGCTTTACTGCCATTAGCCGAACGTATAAATACTATATCTATCAGCAAAAAAATCCCTTTTATGCCGATAAGGCCTACTTTTTTCCTTACCAACTAAAGTTAGCTTCGTTACAAGAAGCCTCTGCACTTCTTAAAAACCATACCGATTTCACTACATTTTCTAAGCGAAATACCCAGGTTAAAACCTTCAACTGCGATATTTTTTCAGCTCAATGGAGCAATGAGGGTGATTTAATGGTATTTACAGTAGAAGCAAACCGATTTTTAAGAGGTATGGTAAGGGGGCTAGTAGGTACAATGTTAAGGGTAGGTTCAGGCAAAATTTCAACTAACGATTTTAATAACATTATCCTCTCAAAAAATTGCACCCAGGCAGATTTTTCAGTGCCTCCCCAAGGGCTGTTTTTAATGGATGTCAAATTCCCCGTTTTATCAATTACATAACATCATTCTTCGCAATAAACGATTCATTGGTTTAGGGCTGCCTTTTACGTTAAATTCTTTCTTTCGGCACATAAAATATACTGGTTTAATACACTACTCACTTTTTTTATTCAATTAGAAAATCTCTAAAAGCCTTTCCTGTAAAGCATTTCAACGTTTATAATATAGTGGGTTTCGATTTTTTTTTAAATTTTTTTCAAAAAAACTTTGCTGGTAAGTTATCGCCTCCTATCTTTGCACTCCGCAAAACGAAAAAGCGGTAGTTCTTAAAATAAAAACAAGCACTTTCCCAAAAAAAAAGTTTAAAAAAAATTTGGTGGATTTGTAAAGATTACTACCTTTGCAACCCCAATCAAAACGGGACAGTTCTTAACAAAAAATCTTCTCAGTTAAATGAGTTTTTCTTGAAAAAAAAGTTCAAAAAAATTCAAATAAAATTTGGCTGATAAAATAAAGGCTCTTACCTTTGCACTCCCAACAAAAACGGGGGTTAAAAAAAGACCAAAAAGATCTTTGAAAGTTTGGAAGCAACAGCGTGAATCTCAATGATTCACACAGGTAAATCTAGCGAAATATTAATTAGAATTTGACGTTTAATTTCCAATGAAATTACACAGTCAGTTCAAACAACTCATTTACAATGGAGAGTTTGATCCTGGCTCAGGATGAACGCTAGCGGCAGGCTTAATACATGCAAGTCGTGGGGCAGCAGGGTGTAGCAATACATCGCTGGCGACCGGCAAACGGGTGCGGAACACGTACGCAACCTTCCCAAAACTGGTGAATAGCCCTCCGAAAGGAGGATTAATACACCGTAACATATAGAGATGGCATCATCTTTATATTATAGCTCAGGCGGTTTTGGATGGGCGTGCGCCTGATTAGGTAGTTGGCGGGGTAACGGCCCACCAAGCCTACGATCAGTAACTGGTGTGAGAGCACGACCAGTCACACGGGCACTGAGACACGGGCCCGACTCCTACGGGAGGCAGCAGTAAGGAATATTGGTCAATGGACGCAAGTCTGAACCAGCCATGCCGCGTGGAGGATGAAGGCCCTCTGGGTTGTAAACTTCTTTTATCTGGGACGAAAAAGGGCCTTTCTAGGTCAACTGACGGTACCAGAGGAATAAGCACCGGCTAACTCCGTGCCAGCAGCCGCGGTAATACGGAGGGTGCAAGCGTTATCCGGATTCACTGGGTTTAAAGGGTGCGTAGGTGGGTTGGTAAGTCA
>JBDKJT010000068.1:0-15067 GCA_039796475.1 Bacteroidota bacterium
CTTTTTTAAAAATGGGTTTATCACTCCACAACAAAAACAGGTAGATAAAGAAGTAACTACCGTAGTACAAAAAAGCATTGTAGTAAATACTGCCGCTCGAAAACGATTTAAATGCATACAATAATACCACGTAGGTAAGCGGTGGCACAAACCTAAAAATGGCCATGTGCAGCATTTTACGTTCGCCCTGGTAGCATGCTTCAAAATAAAAGTTAAGCGGATTTACCAGGAAGAGCGGAAACATGAGGATGGCCAGTTTAAACAAACTTGCATTTAACCAACGAGGAAAAAGAAAACCTACTACAAGCGTGGTTAGTAAAATTACAGCAAGGCCCCCAATGGCAAAATATAGCAAGTAGCCCTTATAAGTCCTGATTTTTTTTGCATCATTGGTGGCAGCTATTAAACGGCCACCGGAAGAATACAGGCCAAAATTTACCAGGTAACTGATTAGGATAATAAAATTTTGCAGGTATTTCCAGTCGCCAAAAGATTCTTTTGATAGCAGGCGTGAGTTAAGCACACTGCCAAAAAAGCTAAGGCCCAAGGCCCCAATAGTGGCGGCGTATAATAGCTTGGCGCCGTGTTTATCAATCAATTGTTTCAATGGAGGCATTTGCTACTTCGGGGTCTAATATTTTGCTATACTGGCAAGCATTAAGGCCTATCAGTAAGGTGATAAAATAGTAATACAAATCGCTGCTTACGGTAGCGTATATGGCAAAACCAAGGCAGGCCAATATCCATAACCCTATAATGAGTTTAAGCCCTTTGATAGTTTCAAATAGCTGTATCTCACTTTTTACAAACAACGATTTTGTAAGCAGGTATACATATACCAATACGGTAGGCAAACCTGCCCACCATGCTATTAATAAAATTTGGTTATCCAGGTGGCTGTAGTACGATCCTATGCCATTCCAATACCATTGCCCCATGGGCCCAACACCCTGAAAAAGATAGCCCACATCATACTGGTTTAAAAAATCTATCAGCTGGTCGCTTCGGGTATCTTCGCCCGATCGTTCAGACAGGTTGCCCACCACACTATCCAGTGTTTTAGAAAATTCGCTATTAATTATTACTACATAGCCAATACCCAGTACCAATGCCGTACCAAGTATACCCATAAGGGCATTACGGGTTTGCAGTTGTGCTTTAAACTTTACTATCAGGTATACCACACCAATAATTAGGTACGACCTCGATCCTGTTACCAATATCAAAAACATGATTACAAAAAAGGTAGCTGTGTTTACCAGGCTTTCTTTTTTGTTGGTGTTATCCTGTAAAAAAAAGTAGGGAAAAACCCATATAAGATAAATGGCAAAATTACGGGTAGCCTCCAGGTATTCACGCCGGCTGCCTCCAAACCCCATGCGGCTAAGTATTACAAAACTGCCTGCAATAATTACAAAGGTGCCGTAATAAAATAATTTAAGCAGTTTTGGGAAAAAGAACGTTTCTGCTGCAAAAAATAACAACCCAAAATTGGCAAAAGTACCCAGCCCTTTAGCTGAATAAAAAAAAGTAGGCTTTTGAAAAAACAGCGGCAAATCTTCGTAAGATGCTATCAATACCAGCAATAATATCAATATATAACACACGCTTACAAATGCAGGAAACTTTTTTCGGTAGAGTGCAAAGGAACTGATTGATGCAAATGTGAGCAGGATATTACCAAAAAATGCCAGCCTGAAATACCAGGGGTATACCTCTTCCTTTACGATCAATTCTATATCGTTTTGGGCAAAGTAGAGCTTTATAAAATTAAACAGCAGCCCCGTAACAATGCAGTAAAATATCAGCCTTGGTAAAAACTTCAATTGTGGTACAATTTGATAAGTTTAAAGTAATTGTTGGGCCAATCAAATGGTTGGCGTTGTATCAAAGATATGGCTTCGCCCCTCTGAGTTACACTCAATTTATAAGCCAGTGGCTTTTTTACAACATAGCACACAACAGGTCGTTTCCGACACATGTGTAAAACGAAGGCAGGCTTTAAAAAATTGCACTGCTAAGTATTGTATAACAATACACTAAATATTTTTTCAGGTAATTCAGAGGATTGGCTGCAAATGAACCAGCCGGTAGCCGTGTAATACAAAAATCAGGGGGTATATACCCGGCAAAAATAGCGTTGGCTTATCTTACCAAATTCATCACTTTTTTTAATATCCATTGCGGGTAAGAGCTGTAGTTGACAGACTCAACTACGGTACCACCAAAAAGCAATTTATACTTATTAATACCCAGCAGGCTTTCGTCGGTAGTATTGGCTGCGTAACCGCCAAAGTCAAACACTTGTAAGCCCTGTTGTTTAAAATGCAAAATGTTTTTTACCGTAAGGTATTTATTAGCCCTGCCAATAAGATTACGGTCAAAATTTTCATCAAATCGTTTGGTGGCGGAATGTTGGTGCCGCACAATGCCAATGTTTTTATCTACCAGGTAACTATGTGCCGCCAGCGGTTGGCCATTATACATGGCAAAACAAAGCACAATTTGGTCGCCAATTTCTTCAAGTAATGCCCGGTTTAGTTTACCAACATTTCGGGTGTTTTTAATAGCAGCAAACTCATTAAAAAAAGCAATAAACTCATCCAGGCCCGGATTAAACATACAGGTGATGCCTTCGTTTTCGGCAATTTTAAATTGCTGTCTTATTTGTTTAGAAAAGCCGCTTTGTATGCTGTCATCCGGCTGCAGTAAATCCAGCTCTATAGTGTGAGAGATATTTTTAACCAGCGGGGGGGCTGGTTTATCTTGCTTTTTTACGTGCCAGTAAGTGTTTAAAAGAAAAAGCTGCGAAAAGCTATATTTATATTCAAACCAGTTTTCATAAGTGTTTACAATAGAAAATCGCTTACGATATCGTATCATTTGCTTTGGAGGTTTAAAAAATTAGTTTTACAAAAAGTACTTTATTAACGCAGAGGAAAGCTAATTATTTCCTTGCCTGCCAGCCTGTTTTTCCCAGGTTCTAAAAAAAGAGGTAAAAAAATAACAATGCCCTGGGTTTGCAGGGCATTCTGTTATTATAAATTGATAGTTAAATATCAGATGAATCAACTTAGCCCGATGAACAGGAAAGGCATTTATAATGCCATATTATCGCCAACCATACCGTAGTTAAATGTAGTTACGCTAGTGTCGGCGCTTTCTACTTCTGCACAAAGTATATAACCTAGTGAGGGGAGTGTTGCTTTTAAAACCGATGTTCTGGCAGATACCACCCCCATTTTTAAATCCATTTTAGGTTCTAAGTTGGTATAAGCCGTTCCTGCAATGTTTACAGTGGTTTTGGTAAGCGATAAATTGAAATAATTGTTAGAAAAATTGTTGATGTAAGCAATTTCTTCCTGTTTTATCACAGCAGGTTTACCCAGCCAATAAATAAAGTTGATTACATCATTTACTTGCCTAACCTGGTTTATTTCAGCTTCGGTAATATATACAAATACAAAAGAAGGGAACAGGGGTTCCGATAAGGGCTTACGCCTGCTTTGCTGGTTGTTGTAAACTAACCGGTTAACAGGACAAAAGTTTTCAATGCGCTTTTTTGATAGCTGTGCTGCTACCTTTTTTTCGCATTGCGGCCTGGTGTAAACTGCATACCAATTCTTATTCATTTTTAATTTTTTAATTAAAAATTATGCAGTTTTTCAAGGAATGTTAATTGGAAGTTATCTCATTGATAAGCTTTACAGTTTAAAAAAGGGAGGAGGATTAGTTGGTTGTTGCGGTAAAATTAAGCTTTTACTTTGTTATCCCGGTATTTTTTTTGATCGCCACCATAAACATAGTCGTAACCGTAACCGTAGTTATTTTTCATAAAACCACGTGTTTTAACGCCGTTGAAGATGATGGCCGGGTTTTTTAAGGTGTTAATCTTATTGTTTTCGTCAATGCGTTTAACCAGCATTTTTGGGGTGTATTTATGTCTTACCACATAAAGGGTGGCATCTGCCAACGACGATAAATGGTATGCATCGGTTACCATTACCACTGGGGCGGTATCCATTACCACTACATCAAAATTTTCTTCGAGGTAGCTGATTAGTTTTTGTACCTGCCCATTTTCCAGCAGTTCAGATGGGGTGGGGTGTATGCCGCCCGACGAGATAAAGGATAAGTTTTCGTGGTTGGGTACGCTTCTTATAATATCAGCAGCCTCTTTTTCGCCCAGTAAATAATCGCTTACCCCAATTTCTTCGGTAGTTACATTAAACATTTTACCCAGCGATGGGTTGTGCAGGTCCATATCCACGAGGGCAACTTTTTTGCCTGTCATAGCCAGGCTAATGGCCAGGTTGGCAGACACAAAGCTTTTGCCTTCCCCGGGTATGCTGGAAGTAACCAGTATTTTTTTGTGGTAAGAATCAATACCCAAGAATAGGAGCGATACCCTTATTTTCCTAAATTCTTCGGCAATAAAAGTGCGTTTACCCGGCTCAATCACCACAGAGTCTTTTGATTTGTTGAATACTATCTCGCCAATTACGGGTATACCAGTAAGGGCTTCAATTTCTTTACGATATAAAATTTTATTATTCAACATTTCCCGGGCGCCTACTAATAATACCGGTGCAAGTAAGCCAATTAATAGTGCTGCCAGGTATATAAAAGTTTTTTTAGGGCTTACCGGAGTTCTGCCTGCTAGTGCGTAGTTTACAACCTTGCTATCCGAAATATTATTGGCGTACGAAAGTTGGCTCTCCTCTCTTTTTTGTAGTAAAAATGAGTAGATGCCATTTTTTATATTCTGGTCACGGCTAATTTCAAGTAATTGCTTTTCTTTTTGGGGAATGTAATTTAGCATGGAGTTGTACTTGCCAGAGGTGGAGTACAAGTTTTGTTGTGTGGCCGTAAGGTTTCTTTTTTGGGTTTGTATATTGGCCAAAATATCGGGTCGTAAGTTGTTAATCTCTTCCTTGGTAGCCAGCAGCATAGGGTGGTTTTCTCCCACCGTTTTTTTCAATTTTTCGTAATTGATTTGGGCATTATTAAGGCTGGTCATCAGGCTGGTTAATGCAGGGTCGTTTACCCCAAGGCCAGAAGGTAATACGCCTATATTATCGCTGCTGCTTACTGCTTTTTCCAGCATATTAAGGTTAGATAATTGCACCTGTACTTCGCCTAATTTATTATCGCTGCTGCTTACGCTTTGCATATACAGGTTGCCTTGTGTGCTAAGGTCAATGGCTTTATTGCCGGCACGGTACTGTTGTATCTTTTTTTCGATAGAGTCAAGATCAGATTTTACAGCAAACAACCTGGAGTCAATTGAGGCAATCGTATTTTTTACAAGTATGTTTTTTTCTCTTACCGATGCCTCGTTGTAATATTCAATCAGTGTATTTAGTATTTGCTCGGCACGCTGTGGTACTTCATCTACAAACCTAAGATCGATAACGCTTGATTGCTTACTGTACGGGCTTACTTTTAAAGCGCCCAACAACCCTGCAGCCACATCTTTAACGGGGTTTATGGTAATAAATATGGGCTTATTTTCTGGGGGTTCATTGTAATTGGGGTTAAGGATAAACCTTAATTCGCCATAGGGAGTAGTTACCCACTGGTTAACGCCTTGGTATATTTTGCTGCCTAAGGTTATTTTACCAGTTTTATCATCATATTGCAATGGTAGTTGCCCGGAGCTTCTTTTAATGGCATCAGGGTCTTTCATTTCTACCAAAATGGGCGAGGTAAGGTAGGCAGATTGGAAAGTAAATTTTCCTTCTCTTACCACACTAGCATACAAGTGCATTTTTTTTACCACATCAGCCAGCAGAATACGGGATTGTAATACCTCCGTTTCGTTCTCAATAATTTTTTTGGTATTGATTACATCAATTTCCTCGATGAATTTATTATCATCGTTGCCCTTTTTTTCGTCTTTAATAATGATTTTGGCAGATGCCTCATATTTTGGTACTGCATACCTTACATAAAAAAAGGCTGCACCCAGTGCAAGCAGTAAAAAGGTAAGAAACAGCGGCCAGTAACTAATATAGCCTGCCAGCGAGGTAGCTAGTGAACTTTCTTCGCCTTGAGATTGGGCCTTGCCAGGTCTTGATTGCATATTGTGTACGTTTATCAGCGGGTGATACGATCAATTAAAATTATTAGTACTGATAAGCCACTCAATACTGATGGTAAAATTATCCGGTTGCGGCTTACATTGGCTTCTTTATTTTTTGTAGCCTCTACATACACTACATCGTTTGGTTGCAGGTAATAATAGGGAGATTGTAAAAAAGTAGGTGAATTAAGATCTAGCCTTTTTACAATTTTTTTACCTTCTACTTCCCTTATCAGTAATACATTGTCTTTACGGCCAAATACGGTGATATCACCAGCGATGCCCAATGCTTTTACCAACGATATTTTTTCGCTGGGTACAGTTATTACTGTTGGTTTTGTTACTTCACCAATAACAGTTACTTCGTAATTGAGGTGCCTGATATCTACAATTGGCTCTACCAATAATTTTTTATCCAGCAATAGTTTTGTGATGTAATCTTTTAATTGCTCTTTGTTGTAGCCGGCAGCTTTTATAAAACCAAGCAGGGGTAATTGTACATAACCTTCGGAGTTAACGAGGTAGCCAACCGACTCAATTTTACCGCCAGCAGCTGTACTTACATTAGCTGAGGAAGCATTGGTAACATTAAAGGGTCTTGATGCTTCTTCATTGGGGCTGGATATACGGATACTCAGCAAATCGTTGCGTTCTATTACATGCTGTGCTGTATCGTAGTTGCTGGATAAAAGCACCGTTTCGGGCAAATCGTTAAAATAGGTAGACTTTCGGGTATCAATACAGGATGTGCACAAATAAGTGATGAGAAAAAAGGCAATAAAGTTTACTACACTTTTGTAATGCATATTGATAAAATTTGGGTTAATAAATACCGGCTTTAGTAAAATATAATCGGGGAAGCTGGGGGTAATTACCTGGCAAAACAATAGGCCTGATAGCAGTGTCCGCAGGCAGCAGCATTCACACTTGTTTAATCATATTTTCCTAAGGTTGAGATGACAAATTATATAGTCGTAAAAATAGCTGAATAATATTAATCCACCAATTTTGCAGGGCTGGCTTGCATTGGCAGGCTGGCGCAAAAAGGGCATTATAATATTTTGCACAGGTTTTACGGGGCGTTACTACCGGTAAACGCATTTTTTAGTTAAAAATTATCTGTCCAGTACTTCCCGGGCTTTTTTTATCATGTCATCTATTAAATTGATGCTTTGGTAGTAGCCCTGGCTTCGCCATACCTGCCGGGCTACTGATGAGCGGATGCGTTGGCTCAACTGCTCTTTTTCACGGGCAGATAGTTGGGTGAGGTTGATAGAATCTTTACGGGCTATATCATTAAATAAATTCCATTCTGTAGCATTTAAAGAAAAATTTGCCGAAAAATCTGCCGGGGTTTTATAATTGGCAAGGCTATTTTTATTAGCCATGTAATAATAATAGGCATAGCGGGATAAAGTGCTTTTGTAATACATTTTTATCATGCTGGCACTTAGCAGGCCGGTGGTATCGGCGGGTATAAATATATCGGGGCTGATGCCGCCGCCGCCATACACTGTTTTGCCGCTGGGCGTTTTAAAGGCTTGGGTTGTATCGTTTTTTACAGAGTCTGCGTTGCTTACTTCTCCATCGTGCCAACGGCGGTTTATTTCGTCGTAATATTCTTTTTCGCCTTTGCTGTAAGGGCGTTGTATGCTACGACCTACGGGTGTATAATACCTGGCAATGGTTAAACGCAGGGCACTGCCATTGCTCAGCTCATACTGCTCCTGTACAAGGCCTTTGCCAAAACTGCGCCGGCCGATGATGGTGGCCCGGTTCCAGTCTTGTAAGGCGCCCATTAATATTTCGCTGGCACTGGCACTGCCTTCATCAGCCAATACTACCAGCCGGCCGCTTTCAAAAAGCCCCGGCCGTTTACAGCGGTACTCTTTTTTAGGAAAATGATTGCCCTGGGTATAGGTAATCAGCTTATCTCCATCCAAAAATTCATCGGCAATTTCGGTGGCCTGGTCTAGTATTCCGCCACCATTACCCCTCAGATCGAGTACCAGTTTTTGCAAGCCTTTTTGTTTTAGCTTTTCCAGCTGCTCCATAAACTCCCGGTAGGTAACCTGCGTAAATTTGCTGATACGTATGTAGCCTGTGGCAGTATCCATCATATAGGCAGCATCAATACTGGTTACAGGAATGATACCCCTTGTGATAGTAATTTGTTTTTTTTCCGCACCTCTTAAAATTTCCACCAGCACCTGTGTGCCCATTTTACCCCTTAGCAGCTTTTTTATTTTCTTCTCTTCAATCTTAGTACCGGCAATAACACTATCATTTACTTTGATAAACTTATCGCCTGTTATTATACCAGCCTTTGCACTAGGCCCATCCGGCATTACATTTAGTACATGAATGGTATCATCTAATACGTCAAATTCTACCCCAATACCAAAAAAATTGCCGGATATATCTTCATTTACAGCATCCAGCTCTTCTGCAGGTATTAATACAGAGTGAGGATCTAGGTGGGCTAGCATGGCAGTAATAGCGGTGTCAGTAATTTTTGCCATTTCTACCTCATCTACGTATTTATTTTTTACCAGGTCGTATACTTCTTGTAATGGGTAAGGGCTATCGGTGCTAAAAAAACTTTTGCCTGGCATAGAGCCTTTCATCCGGTAACCCAGCATCATCCCCAAAATCATACTAATACTTAACAACAGCGGAAGCCAAACTTTAAATTTCTTGTTAGTTCCATTAATCATGGCACGAAAATAAAAGAATTTAGAGTATATGCCTCCCTAGTTTTATAAAAGGCAAGCAAAGGCTGCTTTGTTGGGTATTTGCTTTGGTATATATAGAAAGATGTATAAATTGAGGCTTGTAAACTATTTACCATGCCCATTCAAATTATTGCCGATAGCGGCGCATCTACAACCAACTGGTGTATACTGGATGGTAAAACCAAAAAAAAGATAACCACCGCCGGCATAAGCCCTTACTTGCTAACATCCGATCAAATAGTAGCGTTACTGCAAAAAGAGCTGCTGCCCAAAATTAAAAATGTACAGCCTGCAGTAGTGCATTATTATGGCACCGGCTGTATAAGCCCTGTTAATGTGCAAATAGTTAAAAAAGCACTGTCAAAGCTATTTGGCGGGGCCAGCATTTATGTTAACCATGATATGTTGTCTGCGGCAAGAGCGCTTTGCGGCAAGCAAAAAGGCATGGTGGTAAACTTTGGTACCGGCTCGTTTTGCTGTTATTACAATGGAAAAAATATAGCCCGCCAAACAGCCGGCATTGGCTATGTACTGGGTGATGAGGGAAGTGGAGCTTATCTTGGCAAAAAAGTAATTCAGTATTATTTATACGAAACATTTGATGAAGATCTGCGGGCCAGGTTTGATGCGGCCTACCATACCAGCAGGGCTGAGATACTTGAAAAGGTATACCGGCAGCCACTGCCCAACCGGTACATGGCCAGCTATACAATGTTTTTAGCCGAAAACAGGGGCCACTTTATGGTAGAAAATATTATTGAAGACAGCTTTAACGAATTCTTTTTTACACACTTGTATAAATATAAAGAGTCGTGGACCCTGCCCATTCACTTTATTGGCAGTGTGGCATATGGGTTTAAAGATGTATTAAAAGAAATGTGCAGCAATTACGAACTACAGCTTGGCAAAGTTTTAAAAACCCCCATGGAGGGATTGATACAGTACCATACCAGTTAGTATGGGGCCACATAAAGTTCAAAAAAAATAATAGAGCGCTATACGGGTTTGGTTTTAATGGGTAAGTTTTATAAATTACAGTATAATCTAAAACTGCTCTTATGAAGTACAAATTTCTACTTACTATTTCCTTTATTTTACCAATAATTGCCGCCAATGCTCAAAAACAGGCTAAGGCATATGCCATCACCGGCAAAGCCAGTAATCGGTTTGTATGGACGGAGATTAAACAAATAGACATAAATACCGGCAAAATAATTGGCAGTTTGTTTGAGGCGGATAAAACACCGTACAAAACAACACTCCTCGATAAATCGGCCCCTGTTACAGCCAACGCAGCCAGCCCGGCGGGTTTTGGAGTGGCCGCTTGTGCCTTTGATGCTGCCCACAACAGGCTGTATTTTGCCCCGATGCATTTTTCGGAAATCAGTTTTGTAGAGCTGGATAAAAAAGAACTACTGTTTACAACCATCAAAAAAAATATTTTACCTGTGGCCGCCAACCAGTTTGTAGCAGAGGAAAACCAATTTTCACGGATGGTGATTGCCGCAGATGGTTTTGGCTATGCACTTACCAACGATGCTAACCACCTGCTTCGTTTTAGCACGGGCAGGCAACCAGTTGTGCAAGACCTTGGCAGCTTGCTGGACGCCGATAGCAACAAAGGTTTTTCTGTTCATAATAAATGCAGCAGTTGGGGAGGCGATATGCTGGCAGATGCTTTTGGTAATTTGGTGGTTATTTCTGCCAACCACAGTGTTTATACCATTGATGTAAAAACAAGAGTAGCCACATACACAGGCAGTATTACAGGCTTACCAGCTAATTACACCACCAATGGCGCATTGGTAAACGATGCCGGGGATATCATCGTAAGCAGTGCCAACGTATTTGAGGGACTATACCAGGTAAATTACAAAGATCTTAAAGCAACAAAACTTGCGGCAGAAGTAGATAAAACATTTAATGCCTCCGATTTGGCCAATGCCAACCTGTTGCTACAAAAAGAAGCAGACGCTGCCACAAAATTTGATGTTTCAAAATCAGCATTGCCGGCACTGCCATTATCGGCCGATGCAAAAGTGTTTCCCAATCCTGTAACAGGCGGCCAATTTAGCCTTTACTTTGGCGCTCAAAAACCAGGCCGCTACACCATACAACTTACCGATCTTGCAGGTAGGGCGCTTCAAGCAAAAGTGATTAACCTTTCAGCAGGCAAGCAGGTAGAAGATATAAGGTTTGCTGGCAAGATAGCCAACGGCACTTACCTGGTAAAAGTGGTGGACGCAAAAGCTCAATTAATGTTTACCGAAAGGGTGGTGGTGCAATAAAACATTTTGATGGGTTATAAGTAAATGCCTTGCTTAAATGCAGGGCATTTTTATATCAGTAAGGCATGTTTTTTTTTGAACCTTGATGTGCTAATTTTGTAATATAGAATTATTTACATGCAGGATATAGAGCCATATTTTAACTGGCGCCATTTGTATACCGCCGAAGATGATCCCCGATCGCCGTTTTATGGACGCAGCTACAGCGAATTTGAGTTTTCTCAAACCGTATACAATTATTATATACATCCACAGTGGGACGATTTTGGCAGCCGCACACTCTATCTTAAAGTGTTGTTTGTAGAGTACGACCAAAATTTTGCTGTAATAGAGCTGATGGGAGAATGGAATGACGCCATAGAAAATGACATCATGACGCTGCGCCGTGATATCACCGATAAAATGTTTGATGAAGGTATCACCAAATTTATACTCATTGCCGAAAACGTACTCAACTTTCACAGCAGCGACGACAGCTATTACGAGGAGTGGCGGGAGCAGGTTGAAGAAGATGGTGGGTGGGTAGTAGTGCTTAACATGCCCGGGCAAAGCCAGTACGATTTTAAAAAATCTAGGCTCACCAATTACATTACTTTATTGGATTATCCGCAATGGCGAACAATAAAGCCCGAATTATTGTTTCAACAAATTGATAATATAATTTTAAGGCAATTGCGTTAAAATATTAGACAGGGTATTTGTAAACGGATAAAAAATTTGATTATCATTAAAATTTGAACTTTCGTTACGTACCTTTGCAGCAACTTTCAAAAAACAACTTCTGCTTTATGACCTGGAAATCGTTTTTTACCTCCTCGATCGGCAAAAAATTCACCATGGGTTTAACCGGTCTTTTCCTGGTAAGTTTTTTAATCATTCACTGCACCATTAACGCCATGATTTTTTTTAATGATGGCGGGCAAGCCTTTAACCATTGGGGGCACTTTATGGGTAGCAACCTTATTATCCGTACCATGGAAATAGGATTGTTTGCCGGGCTGCTGCTGCACATTATTCAAGGGCTAAAGTTATGGTCGCAAAATCGCAATGCCCGCCCGGTTAAGTACAATAGTTACGATGCCAGCAACAGTAAATGGTATAGCCGCAGCATGGGCCTGCTGGGTACATTATTATTGCTGTTTTTAATTATGCATATTTATCATTTTTGGACGCCATCCCGCCTGGGTGGTGTAGGCAGCATACATGCCCTGCAAGAAATTACCCTGGCCGATTACAATAACCAGCCCGTGCATGATCTGTACACCGAAATGAAAAATGTTTTCCAGGATAATTTACTGGTGGTAATCCTGTATGTACTGGGTGTAATATCACTGGCATGGCACCTGTTGCATGGCTTTCAAAGTGCTTTTCAAACCCTCGGCATCAATCATAAACGTTATACGCCCATTATCAAAATTGTGGGGGTAGCCTTTTCAGTTATAGTGCCGCTTATTTTTGCTTTAATGCCGCTGGCCTTTTATTTTAACTGGATAGATTAAACAAATAAGCAACTCCAAAAGCAATTCTACTAATTTCAGAAAATTAACCGCACAATCAATATACTATGGCTTTAGATTCGAAAATACCTGCTGGTGAGATGCATGAAAAGTGGGAGGATTATAAAGGACATGTGAAGCTGGTAAACCCCGCCAATAAACGTAAGCTGGAAGTAATAATAATCGGTACCGGTTTGGCTGGTTCTTCCGCCGCAGCCTCCTTGGGCGAGCTGGGATATAAAGTAAAGGCATTTTGTTTTCAAGATAGTCCCCGCCGGGCACACAGTATTGCTGCACAAGGTGGTATTAACGCTGCAAAAAATTATCAAAACGATGGAGATTCTGTCTTTCGTTTATTTTACGATACCGTTAAAGGGGGCGATTACCGTGCCCGTGAGGCCAATGTGCACCGGCTGGCCGAAGTAAGTACAAGTATCATCGATCAGTGTGTGGCACAGGGCGTACCTTTTGCAAGGGAATATGGCGGCCTGCTGAGCAACCGTAGTTTTGGTGGTACACAAGTACAACGTACATTTTATGCCGCAGGGCAAACCGGGCAGCAATTACTACTAGGTGCTTACAGTGCGCTTGAAAGGCAAGTGGCATTAGGCAATGTTACCATGTACAGCCGCCACGAAATGCTGGAAGTGGTAATGATAGACGGGAAGGCCCGGGGGGTTATTGTGCGTAACCTGGTAACGGGTAAGCTGGAGCGCCACTTTGGTCATGCCGTATTATTATGTACCGGTGGCTATGGTAACGTGTTTTACCTAAGTACCAATGCCATGGGTTGTAATGTTACCGCTGCATGGAAAGCACATAAAAAAGGGGCACATTTTGGCAACCCCTGCTTTACTCAAATTCATCCAACCTGCATACCCGTTAGTGGTGATCATCAAAGTAAGCTTACGCTTATGAGTGAGTCGTTAAGAAATGATGGCCGTATTTGGGTGCCTAAAAAGCAAGACGATCATCGTAAACCAACAGATATACCCGAAGAGGAAAGAGATTATTACCTGGAAAGAAGGTATCCTGCATTTGGCAACCTTGTACCAAGGGATGTGGCCAGCCGAGCTGCTAAAGAAAGGTGCGATGCCGGCTATGGCGTGGGCACTACCAAAATGGCTGTGTACCTCGATTATGCGGATGCTATTAAACGTTATGGCAAAATTGAAGCAGGTAAACAGGGGCTTGTAAATGTTGATGAAGCCAGCATTATAGCAATGGGCAAGGCTGTGGTAAAAGAAAAATACGGCAACCTGTTTGATATGTACGCTAAAATTACTGGCGAAAACCCGTACGAAACACCCATGCGTATTTATCCCGCTGTACATTACACCATGGGCGGGCTATGGGTAGATTACGAACTGATGACATCGGTAAAAGGATTATATGCATTGGGCGAAGCTAATTTTAGCGATCATGGAGCCAACAGGCTGGGTGCCTCTGCCCTTATGCAAGGCCTGGCCGATGGTTATTTTGTAATTCCTTATACATTGGGCAATTACCTCGCCGACGAAATACGCACCCCCTCAATACCTACTACGCACCCGGCATTTGAAGAAGCCGAAAAAATGGTAAGCGACCGTATTAACACCCTCATGAATATTAAGGGTACCCAAACGGTGGAAAGCTTTCACAAACGCCTGGGTAAAATTATGTGGGATAAATGTGGTATGGCAAGGAATGAACAAGGATTAAAGGAAGCCATAGCCGAAATTCAGCAGCTTAAAAAAGAATTTTGGAGTGATGTAAGAGTTCCCGGGGAGATTGCAGAAATGAATCCCGAATTAGACAAAGCCGGCCGTGTAGCAGACTTTATTGAGCTGGGCGAATTAATGTGCCGGGATGCTTTAAACAGAAATGAAAGCTGCGGCGGACATTTTAGAGAAGAAAGCCAAACAGAGGATGGCGAAGCCAAAAGGGATGATGAGAACTATAGTTATGTATCTGCCTGGAAGTATAAGGGCGAAAGCGAATGGGAGTTACACAAAGAAGTACTTTCATTCGACATTGTTAAGCCCACACAACGCAGCTACAAATAACAATTTTTTTTTGAAAAATCAACCATTCAGCAATGGAACATTATAATATGAATCTCACACTTAAAGTGTGGCGCCAAAAAAACAGTGCAGATACCGGGCATCTTGAAACTTACCAGGTAAAGGATATCTCTTCCGAAATGTCTTTTTTAGAAATGATTGATGTTTTAAACGAACAAATCATTGGTGAGGGTAAAGATCCGATTGCATTTGACCATGATTGCAGGGAAGGTATTTGTGGCGCATGCAGTATGTACATCAATGGTAAAGCACATGGCCCTTGGGCCGCTAACACTACCTGCCAATTGCACATGCGTGCCTTTAAAGATGGCGATACTATTGTAGTAGAACCCTGGAGGAGCAAGGCTTTTCCGGTAATAAAAGATTTAATGGTTGATCGTTCGGCCTTTGATCGTATCAT
>JBDKJT010000069.1:0-27365 GCA_039796475.1 Bacteroidota bacterium
TGCACTATGTTGCTATACTTTTTTAAAAGATGTTGATAAAAATAACTATGTATTAAAAATGGGTGCCTATTGGGGATGAAATTTTTATCATAAGAGATAACGAAAAAACATATTCATATAATGATTTAAATCAACGCGTAATTACCCAAACTTATCTTACCATAAAAACTTCACCTGCAAATTCGGCCATAGTTTTAATTCACTATATGGTTGTATTTAATACGATTAACAGAAGAATAAAAAGAAATTGAGACTAAGTAAAAACACAAATGGATTGATTTTGAAAAAATCAATCCATTTGTGTTAAGTTAAAACTAGTGACCGCGTTAGGATTCAAACCTAAAACCTTCTGATCCGTAGTCAGATGCTCTATTCAGTTGAGCTACGCAGCCATTTCCTTTAAAAGGATGGCAAAAATAGAGATTTATTTCATTCATCCCAAACCTTTATGCATTTTTGCTCATAAACTTTATCATGAAACTTGTTTTTAAAAGTGTTGGCAAGCCACATGAATCTTTTGTAAAAGAAGGAATAGAGTTGTTTACAAAGCGTATTGGCAACTATTATACAGCCGATTGGCATATTATACCAATGCCCAAAAATGCCGGTAGCCTTACCGAAAACGAACTCAAAAAAAAAGAGGGCGAACTCATCTTGCAAAGCCTTCAAAAGGATGATTATTTGGTATTATTGGATGAACGGGGCAAGCAACTTACAAGCGAGGGGTTAGCAAATTTTATACAATTAAGAGCCAATGAAAGCACCAAAAACATCGTTTTTTTAATTGGCGGCGCTTATGGAGTAAGTGAAGAAGTGGCACTAAGAGCCCAATTTAAATGGAGCCTCTCCATGCTGGTATTTCCTCACCAACTGGTGAGGCTGCTGCTGGCTGAACAAATTTACCGGGCCTGCAGCATTATCCGCAACGAAAAATACCACCACAGTTAACCGAATACTGTAGATTTGAAACAAAAACTATCACATGGATTTTCAGCAATACCCTGTAACTTTTAGCCTTATAGTATTAAATGCTATTTTTTCGCTTATTGGTTTTTCTAATGCCGATTTAGTTGATAAAACTATTTTTTGGCCTTACCGGATGAACCGGGAAAAACAACAATACCGTTATATTACTGCTGGTTTTTTACATGCCGATTTTATGCATTTGTTTTTCAACATGTTTACCCTGTATTTTTTTGGGCAAGCAGTAGAAAATTATTTTAAAATGTATGCACTAGGGGGCAACCTATCATACCTGCTCCTGTATTTTATTGGCCTTGTAGTAGCAAGCATACCTAGTTACAAAAAAAATATAAACAATTATCATTACCGGGCATTGGGTGCATCGGGGGCTGTATCGGCCGTGGTATTTGCTTGTATACTGTTTAACCCCTGGGGCATTATATACATTTATGCCATACCCATGCCCTTTATAATATATGCAGTATTGTATGTAGTATACTGCGTATATATGTCTAAAAAAAGTGCTGATAATATTAACCACGATGCTCACTTATGGGGCAGTGTTTTTGGCCTCGTTTTTACACTGATACTGGTAGCGGTGCTGCAATCATCCCTGCTGCCAGAAATTTTAAATGAGTTAACGCATCCGCATTTTTAACAAAGGGTAATCTGTAATATTTGGGTGGTGGATGATGTTATTTTAAACCGATCGTCAATACGTAACCCCACTACCCAAATAATTTTTTTATTCATTTCCAACACCCAGGTATTCTCTTTGTCAATAAGTGATTTTTTTTGATCAATTAAAAAACGACTTAGTTTTTTTTTCTTTTGCATACCCAATGGGTAAAAATAATCACCCTGTTTCCACTTACGAAGCAGTAGGGGAAATGTAATGGTTGCTGCATCAAAACTAGCAACATGTGCGTTTAAGTCAATTTTATATCCTTCCGAAACAAATTGCTTTATTTTCAGTTTTCCTGCTGCAAAATCAATATTGGCAATTGATTTATCTATTACAAAATGAGCAGCCTGCTCTGTAACAACGGGAGCAATAACCAGCCAGTTACGGTTACGAATAGCCCGATGTGTGATGCTTTGTACATATCTACCTGTTTCGCTGTTTAGCAATGCCGCCACCTCAGCAGTTTGGCTGGCAGTAAACCCATATTGTTTTATAATTTCATACAACACTGTATGCAGTGGTGTAGTTTTTAGCAATTTTAATATTGGCACATGTACTTCCTGCGCTTTAAAAAACAGCAGTTTCTTTTTGTGTATTTCCAGTGCCTGTTGGTAAAGTGTTTCAATTTCTTTAAACCGCTGCAGGTTATCTACCAGGTTTTGCTCTACCTCGGGAAAAACCTTTTTTATATCCGGCAGCAACTTATTTCTAAAATAATTACGGGTGTACTTGTCAGAGTCATTTGAAGAATCTTGCACATATGATAAATTTTGTTGCTGTTCATAGGCCAACAACTCTTGTTTGGTAGCAAATAAAAGAGGCCGAACAATAAATTTTAATGGATCATGGCTGGCCCTTATTCCCTGCAATCCCTTGATACCTGTACCCTTAAAAAAATTCATCAGCAAGGTTTCTGCACTATCGTTGGCGTGATGGGCTGTGGCAATATACGTTTGCGGTTTGTAGCTGCCAACATTGTTTGACGCAAGCATTTCAGTTACACTACCGTTATTGCGTAACTGCAAAAACCATTGATAGCGCAGGTTACGGGCTGCCTCCTGTATACTCAGCTTTTCTGCTTCGGCAAAACCTTTTGTTTCAAATTTTTTCACCAGGAGTTTTATATGATATTTTTCTGCCAGCTGTCTTACAAAATTTTCATCCCTATCACTCTCAGCCCCCCTTAGCCCAAAATTACAATGAGCCATTACAATATTAAAACCTGCTTGCATACATAAATGCGTAAGCACCACAGAGTCTACACCACCGCTTACTGCCAGCAGCAAATTATCGGCACTATTAAAAAGATTTTCTTGTTTTACATGCAGCAAAAAACGTTCGAGCAAACTCATATTAGCCATAAAGTGAAATTACAAAATGCAAACTAACCCGCTATCGCATATTAATTAATTATTATTATCTTGCACCGCAACCCTGAGCCAACCAGAATGAAAAAATTTACCTTCCTTATCCTTAGCTTGTTTCTATACGAAACGGCTTATTGCCAAAAAATAGCTGGCATCATTAGCGATAATAACAACCAACCTCTTCCCCACGCTATCATTACACTTTTTAACACTGCTGATTCTGCTATTGTAAAAATTGAGGCTACCACTAACGGGGGCCGTTTTAGTTTTAATAACGTAACGCAAGGCAATTATTTTATAAATATTACCTGTGCCGGCTACACCGAAACAAATACTAACGATTTTGACCTTTTTAAAAAAGACACTTTGTTACCTGCCATTGCACTCGATAAAAAAGTACAGCAGTTGCAAGAAGTGGTAATAGATGGTAAACGCCCCTTGCTGGAAATAAAGGCCGACAAAATAATTTTTAATGTAGATAACAGCATTAATGCAACAGGCTCTGATGCGATGGAATTGCTGCGTAAGGCTCCGGGTGTGGTTATTGACAGGGAAGATAATATTGTAATGAATGGACGCAACGGCGTAAACGTTTACATTGATGGCAGGATGACGCCACTTACCGGGCAGGCACTTACTGCCTACCTCCGCTCCTTACCTTCTAATGGTATTGATGCGGTAGAAATTATACAGCAACCTTCTGCTAAATACGATGCTGCAGGAAATGCCGGCATCATTAATATTAAATTGAAAAAAAATACAGCTACCGGTACTAACGGCAGCGTACAGGCGGGTTGGGCTTACGGAGAGCGCCCAAAGTACAATACAGGTTTTACCTTAAACAGCCGAAGCAGTAACCTTAACTTTTTTGCAAATTATAATTATACCAACGCTACCAATATCAGTTACCTGCGTATGATCCGCTCATTAGCAGACAGCGGGTTTGATCAAAACAGTATTACCAGCAGCCACCTGCGTACACATAATTATAAAGCCGGGATGGATTATTTTATCAACAAAAACAATACGGCCGGCATTATTATTACGGGCAATAATGACCGTAATAATATTGGATTATACAGTACCACACCTATTATATATACGCCTACCAATACCATTAAACGATGGCTGGTGGCAGATAATAATAACCAGATAACTAATAATAACCTCAATGTAAATTTTAACTACCGCCATACCGGCGCCCGTGAAAATGAGCTAAACATAGATGCAGACCATGGTCGTTATAAAATTAACACCCACCAGATGCAGCCCAATTTTTATTACGATAGCAGCTTTACTGAATTAATTGCACAAAACATTTACGAGATGGTAGCCCCCAGCGAAATTGTGATTAATACCATCAAGGCCGATTACGAACATCATTTTAAAAAAGGCAAGCTGCTTACAGGGGGTAAATTTTCGTATGTAACCTCCGACAATAATTTTGAACAGTACTTTATCAATAGCCCCATTATGCCGGTAAGTAACTTACTGGACTCTGCTAAAAGCAATAATTTTAAATACACAGAAAACATCAATGCTGCTTACGCATCTTACCATCACGATTTTAAAACTTTTAGCTTACAAGCTGGCTTAAGGGTTGAAAATAGCCAGGTTAGTGGCTACTCCAATGGATTTAAAAAAGAAATTAACGGCTGGGTGTTGTACGACTCTGCTTTTAAAAGAAATTATACCAATCTTTTTCCTTCTATCAGCCTGCACTATAATATCAACAGCATTCATCAACTGGGGCTGGGTTATAACAGGCGTATAGACAGGCCCGCCTACCAGGATTTAAATCCTTTTGAAATAAAAATTGATGAATATGCTTATTATAAAGGCAATACTGCCTTAAGGCCACAGTATACCCAATCGGTAAGCTTGCAGTATAGTTTTGCCAGCAAACTAAATGCCCGGCTTACCTATAGCTCGGTAAAGGATGTATTTACCCGTTTAATGGATACGGCCGAACTGGTAAAAAGCTACCTCACCCGAAAAAATTTGGCCACACAAAAAATATTAAGCCTTTCGGTTAGCTTTAGCCACCAGTATAAATGGTACAGTTTATTTGTAAACACCAATAGTTTTGCCTCTAAATACCACGCCGATTTTGGCAACGGCAGAAAAATTGATTTGGATGTAATTTCTTTTACAACCAACCTGCAGCAAACGGCTAACCTGGGCAGCGGCTGGTTGGCAGAAATGAGCAGCTATTATAATGCGCCGGCAATTTGGAGCGGCACCTTCAGGAGCAAACATATGTTTGGTGTAGAGGCTGGCTTGCAAAAGAAATTATTTAAAGAAAAGGCTGTATTACGATTGTTGGTAACAGATGTTTTAGGTACCGTTCGCTGGAAGGGTAACAGCAATTTTGCAGGCCAGGACCTGGAGGCAAGATTTTGGTGGGAATCGAGGCAAGCGAAAGTAAACTTTACTTACCGCTTTGGTAATGCACAGTTAAAAGCAGCCAGGCAACGCAAAACTGCCGCCGATGAAGAAGGCAAAAGGGTAAGCAATGGCGGGGGCGGCTTACAAAATAAGCCCAAGCCTTAGCAACCAACATTTAAGCAGTTTGCTATTTAATACACTCATCCAGGCATGCGCTAATTTGCAGCAACCCTTGCTGTAAGCTTGCTGTATCTGGCCAGGCAAAACCAATACGCATATAATTCATTGGCATATCAAACCAATGCCCCGGGCCTACAAGCGTACCATACGTTGTTAAAAGGGTATCATAAAAAGCGGGCAAATCTTTTATCAAACCTTGCCTGATGGCAGCAAAACACACCACCCCGCCGGCAGGCATTACAGCCTGTATCCTTGGCTCTGCCTGCAACCATTGTTGTACTAACTGTAAGTGATGCTGTGCTTTTTGATTAATACGCTGCTGCCATGCCTGCCCATTTTGTAAAAACTGGCAACAGGCTTCTTCATCCAAAATGCTATTGGTAATATGTATCATTTCTTTGGCACATAACAGCTGTTGGTAAAGCCCTGCATCTTTTGTGATTAACCAACCCATGCGTATGCCCGGCAACCCATAAGCTTTAGAAACGGATGAAATACTTATAACCTTATGGCTAAGCGTAGCTGCCAATGGATAGGGCGTTTTAAAACAAATATCCCGGTAGGTTTCATCTACCAGCAGGTAAATATTACGAGCCTCTGCCAGGGCAATTATTTTTAATAGTTCTGCTTCATCCAGCACCATTCCGGTGGGATTGTGCGGCGAGGTAATACTAATAAGCTTGGTGGCCGGCGTAAGTGCATCCTCAATAGCTGCAGCCGTAAGTTGCCATTGCGTAGCAGGTAAAAGATCTACATAACTAATGGCACAGCCAATGGCTTTTGGCACTTCAATATTAGTGGCGTAATTGGGGCGTACCACCACCAGGTGATCGTTGGCAGATAACAACAATGTATTAATCATAAACAATGCTGCTGCTGCGCCACAGGTGAGTAATACATCTGCCACATCCGTACCCGGATATTGTGCGGCTAATAGTTGCCGCAAAGCCAACTTGCCCCGGTGATCGGTATAAGCTAGTTGCAGGCCAGGGTTTAGCAGGCCTATATCTGCCAGGGTAAGGTCGGTTACCGAACTTTCGCTCAGGTTGTATTTGATGGTATCGTACCCCCTTTCTTCGGGGCTTTCTGCCTCAATGGGCATTCGAATGTATTTCATACAATTTTTTTATACCGGTTTACCAATCCTGTGCATCTTCCAGCGCTCCCTGCAATTCGTTATAGGCATGCTGATCCCCTGCTTTTTTTGTTTCAGCCATCCCTTGTTCGTATATCGCAATAGCTGCCGCTGTTTGGCCTGCCCTTTCCAGTAACTTACCCAAATGGTAATATGAACCGGTATACCCCGGCTCTGTTTGTAATATATTTTCAAACAAATGCCGGGCAGCGGCATCATTACCGGCCTTTATATATTCAAGTGCCAGCGCATGTTGCAAAAAACTATCACCCGGGCTTGCCTGTAAAAACTCCTGCAACTTTTCTATCCTGTTCATTACATAAATATTTTTTATCTTTTTGATTGGAGGATTGATAACAATCCTTACTTTTGTATTAGTTGCATAAACAACCTTTTTTTAACGATTCAAAATAGCTCCGGTATGAAAATTTTAGTTTGTATCAGCAAAACACCTGATACTACCGCAAAAATAGCCTTCGCCGATAACAACACGAAATTTGCTGGTGATGGTGTACAATGGATCATCAATCCCTACGATGAGTGGTATGCATTGGTAAAAGCCATCGAATTAAAAGAAGCAGATCCTGCTACGGTAATACATTTGGTTACCGTTGGCACAGCAGATGCCGACCCCATTATTCGTAAAGCACTTGCATTGGGTGGAGACGAAGCCATCCGGGTAAATGCCGATAGCCACGATAGTTTTTACATCGCATCACAAATTGCTGAAATAGCCAAACAAGGCGATTACAACTTGATTTTTACCGGTAAAGAAACCATCGACTACAATGGTTCATCCATTGGCGGTATGGTAGCTGAGTTGCTGGATATGCCTTATATAAGCCTGGCCACCCAATTTACACTCAACGGCAGCAATGCAGTTATTGAAAGAGAAGTGGATGGTGGTGCAGAAACCAACACCGTTGGGCTACCCGTAGTGGTAAGTTGCCAAAAAGGAATGGCAGAACAACGCATCCCTAATATGAAAGGCATTATGGGTGCCCGTACAAAACCATTAAAGGTTGCAGAGCCGCTGGCGGTGGATGCATTAACGTCTATTGTAAGTTTTGATTTACCCGCTGCCAAAGCTGGCGTTAAATTAATTGCAGCCGACAATGCAGAAGAGCTGGTACGTTTATTACACGAAGAGGCAAAAGCATTTTAATCCAAACCAATAATTTACAATCAATCACTAAAAATATTTCATCATCATGAGTGTATTAATATTTATAGATCATGCCGATGGCCACCTACGCAAGGCATCTTTAGAAGCAGCCGCTTATGGCGCTGCATTAGCCAGCCAGCTGGGCACTACAGCCGAAGCTATTGTATTGGGCACTATCAATACCGACCTTACTACCCTGGGCCAGTACGGCATCAGCAAGGTATACACCGTTAGCAATCCGCTGCTCGATACTGTGGATGCACAAGTATATGCACAAGTGCTGGCACAAGCAGCAGCCACAGCCGATGTGGTAATTTTATCAAACAATATTACCGGTAAAGCTGTAGCACCCCGGCTAAGTGCCCGGTTAAAAGCAGGCCTTGTTACAGGTGCTGTTGCCCTGCCCGATACCAGTAATGGTTTTGTAGTAAAAAAGAATGTGTTTAGTGGTAAAGCATTTGCACAGGTTGGCATTAATACAGCCAAAAAAATTATAGCCCTTAACCCCAACGCTTACGCAGCAGTTGCCGGTGAGGGTAGCGCTACAGTAAGCCCACTATCTGTTACTGTAGATACACCAAAGGTTACAGTAACGGCTACCAGTAAGGTAGAAGGTGATGTACCATTAACAGAGGCAGAAATTGTAGTAAGCGGTGGCCGTGGTTTAAAAGGACCCGAAAACTGGGGCCTTGTTACCGACCTTGCCAAAGTACTGGGTGCAGCTACCGCCTGCAGCCGCCCCGTGGCCGATATACACTGGCGGCCCCACCACGAGCATGTAGGCCAAACAGGTATTGCCATCGCTCCTAATTTATATATTGCCATCGGCATTTCGGGGGCCATACAGCACCTTGCCGGTGTAAACCGCAGTAAAACCATTGTGGTAATAAATAAAGATCCCGAAGCGCCCTTTTTTAAAGCCGCTGACTACGGTATAGTAGGCGATGCTTTTGAAGTAGTACCAAAAATTACCGAAGCCATTAAAAAAATAAA
This sequence comes from Bacteroidota bacterium, assembly GCA_039796475.1. GTDB lineage: Bacteria > Bacteroidota > Bacteroidia > Chitinophagales > Chitinophagaceae > Ferruginibacter. Next base: position 8,877 of record JBDKJT010000069.1, read on the forward strand.
AGGCATACAATAATGAGCCCAACGGCAGTGCATAGCCCTGCATCGTTGCGTCGCACACTTGTACGGCATTACTTTAATTAACTGAAATAACCACGCTGCTAGCGTGGTTATTTTTTTGTACAAAAGTTTTAAGTAGGCTGCTTAACAGCATTCCGATACCGGCCGGCCAAAAACAAGCCTTACTAGTAACGGCAAATCCTGCAGATGCTTACCCAATTGCTTCTCATCCCACAACTGCAATAGTAAAAAATACAACCGGCAGCACCTGCAAGCACCATAAAAATCCGCTTGCCGCCACCGTTATCCAATCAAAAAATACAAACGCAGTACACTCATTTATCTAAAAATCAACATTCCTATTATTACTCTCTAAAACAATTATTACAAATACCCACAAACAACCCACAAAAACTACTGTAAACAGGGCTAAAGAATAATTTGCATCTAAAAAAAGTGTTAGTTTCGTGCCTTGTTATGAAAAAGATAGAACTGGAAATAGTGGCCCTTTCTCACAGCATTACACAAACGCATTCATACGCCGTAGTGTTGGGTGAGGTAAACGGGCTAAGACGCTTGCCCATTGTAATTGGCGGTTTTGAAGCCCAAGCCATTGCGGTGGCCCTGGAGCGTATGAACCCCAGCCGCCCCCTTACCCACGACCTGATGAAAAATTTTATGCTGGCCTTTAATGTAGAACTGCATGAAGTAGTAATTAACGATTTACAAGAAGGTATTTTTTACAGCAAACTGGTATGCAGCAGCGAAAACGATACGGTAGAAATAGACTCCCGAACTTCTGATGCCCTGGCACTGGCAGTACGTTTTGGCTGCCCCATTTACACCTACGATAACATACTGGAAAGCGCTGGCATATTAATGGAGAATGATGAGAAAAAGAAAAAAGCAGCCCAGCAGCAACCCTTAGCAGCAGAAAACACCGGGCACGACGATCTTAAACTATTAACCGTACAAGAGCTTAACACCCTGCTAAACGAAGTGTTGGAGCAGGAAGATTATATAAGGGCCATTGCCATAAGGGATGAACTGAAAACCCGGAAAAAATAGATTGCTATCCATCAACCCCAGCAGCTGAGTAACATGGTGGTTTTTCCTAATTGTAAAATAAATCTTGGTTTATACATCGGCGATAAAAGGTCCGATGGGTTTCATAACCTGGCTACCATCTTTTATCCGGTGCCGCTAAAAGATGCACTGGAAATTATCCGGCAAACCACCCCATCTGCAGAGGATGTACAGTTTACCCAATCAGGTCAGCAGATACAAGGCCCGTTGTCGGCCAATCTTTGCGTAAAAGCATACGAGCTTTTAAAAAAACAATATCCGCACTTACCGTCAATAAAAATGCACCTGCACAAAGCCATTCCTATGGGGGCCGGCCTGGGTGGAGGATCAGCAGACGGCGCTTTTACCCTGCAGCTGCTTAACCAGCTTTTTAACCTGCAGCTAACAACAAACCAGCTAGCCAGCCTTGCCCTGCAACTGGGCAGCGATTGTCCTTTTTTTATTATTAACCAACCCTGCCTGGCTACTGGCCGTGGCGAGCAAATGCAGCCGCTGCAGCTTGACTTGAGCGGCTACCAATTAATAATTATCAATCCTGGCATACATATTAATACCGGCCGGGCTTTTGCTGAGTTAGCGCAGCATACCGAACGTTCGCTACAGGCAATGCCAAATACAGCCACACTAAAAGCCCTTTGTACTACGCCCCCTAACCGCTGGAAAAATCAACTGCTCAATCACTTTGAGTTACCCGTTTTTGAAGCATACCCCCCAATAGAAGCACTAAAAAACCTGCTTTACCAACATGGTGCAGATTATGCCGCTATGAGTGGCACTGGCAGTACCGTATTTGGCTTGTTTAAAAAGCATACCAATATACCCGGCGGATTAACAGCCGGCTATTATACCCATAGCCTTATTTTGTGAAAACCATGTTACAAATCAGTTGCAAAAGCCTTCATTTTTACAACTGGTGCTAATAAATGCCAGCATTATAATAAATTGCAGCATTACTGATACATGGAGCCACTGCACATAACGCTTGCCTTAACATTTGCCAGCCATATTGCATGCTACCACCATCACAAAAAAAGAAAATCAATAAACGCATGAAGATTTACTCTACACTGGGTGCGGCGCTTTTGATAAGTGTTGCAGGGTTTGCCCAAACATCTGTAAAAGAAGAAGTACCTAAAAACTGGCACCAGCTTGATAAAGCCACTACCGGTTATTATGGCATTAGCCTGGATAAGGCATATGGCTTGTTAAAAACAAAAAAAATAAAAAGCAAACAAGTACTGGTAGCCGTAATTGACAGTGGTATCGACACCCTGCATGAAGACCTTAAACCCGTGCTATGGACAAACCCAAGAGAAATACCCTACAACGGTATTGATGATGATAAAAATGGGTATATAGATGATGTACATGGCTGGAATTTTATTGGCGGCAAAGATGGCCGAAATGTAAAAGAAGACAGTTACGAAGGTGCCCGGGTATATCATAAATTAAAAGCAAAATATGGCTCACTGATACCCGACGAAACAACCCTAACGGCAGAAGAAAAAGCCGAAGTAGAAGTGTATAAAAAAGCACAGGCAAAAGTGGTGGGTGATGTAAGCCCTGCTGAAGTAGCTTTTTTAAAAAGGATGTTACCCAGTTTTTTAAAAGGCGATTCGGTAATACGTAAAGAGTTGGGCAAGGCAGAATACTCCTGCAACGATTTACAGAATTACAACAGCGAAAATGCCGATGCTAAAAAAACTAAAAGCTTTTTACAGCAACTGTGCAAAGCCAATGGCACAGAGGATATAACCAATACGCAAATACAAGACGAATTTGAGGGCAGGTTAAGAAAAGCCGAATCTGCTGACGCAGCCCCCAAAGAATACCGCAAAGAAATTGTGCAGGACAACGAAGATGACATCAACGATCGCTATTATGGCAACAACGATATTATGGCCAGTACCCCTACACACGGCACCCACTGCTCGGGCATTATTGCTGGCGTACGCAACAACGGTAAAGGTGGGGATGGCGTGGCAGATAATGTACGTATTATGATGCTGCGTGCTGTACCCGATGGAGATGAGCATGATAAAGATATTGCCAATGCCATACGCTATGCTGTTGACAACGGTGCCCAGGTTGTAAGCATGAGCTTTGGTAAAGATTTTTCACCACAAAAGCATTGGGTGGATGATGCTGTAAAATATGCAGAAACCAAAGGCGTGTTATTGGTACATGCTGCCGGCAACGACGCTAAAAATGTTGATACAGCCGATAATTTTCCGAATGCAAATTATATAAATAATAAAGGCCGTGCCACTAACTGGATAACCGTTGGCGCCAGTGGCGATCCCAAAAACGGGGGCATTACCGCCAGCTTTAGCAACTATGGCAAAAAAGAAGTAGATGTATTTGCACCCGGCGTACAAATTTATGCTACCATACCCGGTGGCAATACCTATGGTAAGCTATCTGGCACTAGTATGGCTTGCCCGGTGGTAGCTGGTACTGCAGCACTTTTACTGGAGTATTTTCCAAACTTATCTGCAAAGCAATTAAAATATGTAATTGAAAAATCGGCCACAGCACCAGATACAGAGGTAAATATACCCGGCACCAGCGATAAGGTAAAATTAGCAGAGCTTAGCAAAACCGGTGGACTGTTAAATGCTTACGAAGCGGTAAAATTAGCCAGTACATTAAAAGGCGAACGCATTGTACAAAAAACAGTGCTTCCTAAATCAACCCTTAATAAACCCAAAAAAGGATAATAGCTATATTGATATTTCTAATAAATACCGGGTATAAAATACCCGGTATTTTTATTTACTTTACAGTAAATATTTTGAGCATGATTGTAAAACCATCAGCCACCGACTACCCGGGATTTTTTCAACGATATATTACATTGGTACCCCAAACAGATTTGTTTGAAGCCTTTGCTGTACAAAGAGAGGAGCTAGCAGCCTTTTTGTTATCCATCAGCGATACAAAAGCAGACTACTCTTATGCGCCGGGCAAATGGACGCTGAAAGAATTGCTGCAACACATAATAGATACCGAGCGGATATTTGCTTACCGGGCATTGTGCTTTGCCCGTGGCGAACAGCAAAATCTGCCGGGTTTTGATGAAAATAATTATGCCGCCAATGCTTACGCTGCCAACAGAAATTGGCAAGAGCTGGTTAACGAATTTATTACGCTAAGGCAATCTACCGAACAATTGTTTAACAGCCTTAATGTGGCTGTACTTACACACGAAGGCCATGCCAACAATACCCTGCAAACAGTTGCCGGTGTAGGCTTTACTGTACTCGGCCATTTTATACACCACAAAAACATTATTACCCAGCGGTACTTATAATCATTGCCATTAAAAAAATGAATAGTACTGAAACAAGGCAACTTTTGTTTCAACTTATTCCAGGACAAGGCAAAAACTTAATAAAAATGCGGCGTTTATAAACGCCGCATTTTTATTGATTATCTAATTTAGTATTATTAATTCTTTTTATCGGCATCGCCCTGCAGGTTATTAAGTGCCAGGTTATTTTGCACAATCATTTTATTGGTCACTTTAACGGCTTCATCCAGGTAAATATCTGTTTTAAGCCGGCTGATAAACTGCTTATTTCTTTCTGCCTTGTCTTTATCATTGGTAAATTTCGCAAGGTCTGCTTCTGCATTTTTTATATTCAGTTCGTTTTTTAGTTTAAGCAAGCTGTCTACTTCTTTATAAGCAATCTTCATTTCTTTTTGATCAGCTTTATACTTGCCCAGATTTAATGAGTAGCTGCGATCGTTTTGCTTATCAATCCATTCAATTTTTTGCTTTATTTCTGCAAACAGGCTGTTGGTTTGTACTTGCTCATTTGCTTGCGCTACCACTGCATCGGTACTAAAAGTAGACACCCATGGTGCATAGCTTGCTTTTTCAATTTCATCCCAACTTAAGGCGCTGGGGTTATCTTTTTCCCTGAATTTAAATAACTCATTTCTATCGGGCAATACCACATCTGGTGTAACACCTTTTAACTGTGTAGCGCCACCGTTTACCCTATAAAATTTTTGCAGGGTTAGTTTTACAGTACCCAGGTCTTCTTGCTTTTTTTGCCCTAATTGCAACTCGTACTCGGGGTTTAAAGGAAATGTACGTTGTACTGTACCCTTACCGTAGGTAGAGGTGCTGCCCACAATTACCCCACGCTTATAATCCTGTATTGCTGCAGCAAATATTTCGGAGGCAGATGCACTAAACTCATCCACCATTACCGTAAGTGGCCCACTGTATATAATATTTTTATCCCGGTCTTTTAATTGCAGTGGCTGAACCTGGTCTCTGCCTTTTACCTGGCAAATGGGCCCCTCCTGTATAAACAGGCCGGCCATTTTTACTACCTCTGGTAACGATCCTCCACCATTGCCTCTTAAATCAATCACAATCCCTTCTACTTTTTCGGCTTTTAATTTTTCTACTTCTTTTGCTACATCCTCAGAGCATTTGGCGCCGTCTGCTTTTTCAAAATCAATGTAAAATTCGGGCAGGTAAATGTACCCGATTTTATGCTCGCCATTAATGATGGCGCTTTTGGCAAAAGTATCATCCAACTTTATTTCATCTCTTTTTAAACTTACTACTTTTATTGAGCCATCAGGCTTACGAATGGTAAGCTTTACCTCGGTGCCTGCCTCGGCGCCCCTGATTAATTTTACAGCATCCGTTACGGCATAGCCGGTTACATCCACTGGTTCGCCTTTGGCCTGAGCTATTTTTATTATCTCATCATTTACACCCAGCTCACCCGATTTCCAGGCTGGTCCGCCAGTAACAAGGCTGGCCACTTTTATTTTACTTTCTTCTTCTTTTAACTGGGCACCAATACCATAAAATTTGCCACTCATCATTTCGTTAAAACCCCGGCTATCAATCGGTGCAAAATAATTGCTATGGGGGTCCATTTCGGAAGTAATGGTATTTACAAAAGAGCTAAATATTTCGTCGGTGGTATTGTGATTTTTAAGGGTAGTAAAGTAGCGTTCTATCTGCTTACGCACCTGGTCACGGGCTTCTCTTTCTAATGTGCTATCTGCCTTGTATACAAATTTTTCTTTGCTGGCCAGGCTATCGGTAGCCACGTTTGTACGATTTTTATTTTTTTCCCTATCGTCCAACATATCTGAGTAGCGGGTAAGCACCAGGTATTTAAGGCGCTTGCGCCAAAGCTCTTTACGGGCTGCTGCATCTTTTGCAAAGGCCCTTTTTTCTCCATCCAGCTGTACCTCTTCGTCTTTGGTAAAATCAAAGGGCTTATCCAGCAAGCCGGCGTACTGTGCAGACACTTCCATTAAACGCCTGCTGTACGATTCGCTGATGCTGTAAAAAGACTCCAGCCGGTTGCCATGTATTTCGTCATCAATTTTGGTGGCGTATACTTGAAAGCTATCTATATCTGCCTGCAAAAAGATGGTTTTATCTTCATCAAGCTCTTTAATAAACCGATCGAGCACTTGCTTAGAAAATGCGTCATCAATTTTTTTAGGGCTGTAGTGCCCCTGCTCCAGTATCATGCCCACGTTTCTTAATATTTTTTCGTACCGGGATTTTGGATTATCGTCTCCACTCGTTCTTGAAAAAGCGAAGAAGAAGCATGCAACTGTTAATACCAGTAATACTGGCCAAAATTTTTTATTCATAATAATCTGCCTTAGTTGTAGCATGAAGTAAAATTAACGGAAAAATCAGCGGTTTTATTTCAAAAACAGCCCCGCCGGCAATAATGTTTTCTTAAAATTATATTAATGGAAAATAGCCATGCCGGCTGGCCTATAAGCGGTGCTTGCAATTTTAAAAAATTACTGTGTTTCGGGTTTAAAATACCTTTTTAGTGTTTGCTTTAGCCATATAAACCCGGTAATACCGGATAGTAAAGAGGCTATCAATATTAAAAACTTTGCATCGTTTATGATTGCTTCGTTTGTAAATGCCAGCAGGGTAATGAAAATTGACATGGTAAACCCGATACCTGCTAAAAAACCGGCCCCCAAAATATGTTTCCAATTTATATCATGCGGCAGCCTGCACAGCCCGGCTTTTACCGATAGCCAGCTTACCAGCATAATGCCTATTGGCTTACCCAGCATTAGCCCACCAATAATACCCAGCCCGAGTGGTTGTGTAATACTTTGTAAAGAGTGGTTATTGATTATCACCGCAGTATTGGCCAGTGCAAACAGGGGAAGTATAAAAAAAGCCACGGGCTTGTGTAAAAAATGCTGGAGGATGTAGGAGGTAGATTTTTCGTCGCCATTACCAAATGGTATTGCAAATCCCAGCAATACACCGGTAATAGTAGCATGTACCCCAGCGTGCAGCATAAAATACCACATACCCAGCCCCACCAGCAGGTAAGGCACCAGGTTGCGTACTTTTAGCCGGTTAAAAATAAGCACTACCACCCACAACCCTAATGAAATAAACAGGTTGGTAAGTACCAGCGTTTTGGTATAAAAAAGGGCGATTACAATGATGGCCCCCAAATCGTCTATTACGGCCAGCGCTGTTAAAAATACTTTTAAAGAAGTGGGCACTTTATTACCCAGTAAGGATAGTATGCCCAGGGCAAAAGCTATATCTGTGGCCATGGGTATACCAGCACCTGCCTGCGTGGCTTTACCTATATTAAATAGTAAAAAAATAGCTGCCGGAAAAATCATACCGCCTAGTGCACCTGATACGGGCAGCAAGGCATTTTTAACATTGGATAATTCGCCCTGGTAAATTTCTCTTTCCAGCTCCAGCCCTATCAATAAAAAAAAGATGGTCATTAACCCATCATTGATCCAATGGGTAAGGCTATGGCTACCAATATTGGTATGCCAAAGCTGAAGGTATGCCTCCTGAAAAGAGGAGTTGGTGATCAGCAGCGAAACGATGGTACAGGCTACCAATAGGATGCCGCCAGCTTTTTCGCTTTCAAAAAACTCTTTAAATAACCGGGTGGCCTTCATTTATCTATATTTAAACAAAGGTATTAAAGGTAATTGCCTGCCTGTAAACAACCAAGTTTGTTAATAACCGGCCCTGCCCAAAAAATAGTACAAATAAAAAACCTCCTGTTATGTAACAGGAGGTTTGGGTAGCTAACCGGGTTCGAACCGGCGACCCTCAGAACCACAATCTGATGCTCTAACCAACTGAGCTATAGCTACCGTTTTAGTGGACGGCAAAAGTAACAAAAAACGGCACTTCACCAAAATTACCACACAAAATATTTGCAGGCTTGTTTGCCATGGCTTGTTTTATGCAGGGATTATCCTGATTATTTTATTTTCTTTGCAGCCTTAAATAAAAGTTGATGCCTTACACCATTTACATACCCATTGTTTTAATCGCTGTATTTACCGGATGGTTTATAACCTGGTTATTGATTAAACTGCTTTTTCATCCCCGCAAGCCTGTTAGGGTGGCAGGCTTTACCTTGCAGGGCATTTTTCCGCAGCAACAACCTGTACTGGCCCAAAAGTTAGGCCATGCAGCGGCTACGCAATTACTTTCTGCCGATGCACTCGAACAAAAGATTACCAATCCCCAAAGCTTTCAACAGCTAAAGCCAGTAATTGAAAACCATGTAGATCATTTTTTAAACCATAAGTTGAAAGAAGTGTTTCCGATGCTGTCGATGCTGATTGGCGAAAAAACCATCAACCAGCTAAAGGGCGCTTTTTTGGGGGAGCTTGAAAATTTGTTTCCGGTGATAATGAAAAATTACCTGGGCAAATTGCAGCAAGATTTAGCACTGGAACAAATGGTACAAGATAAAATAATGGGCCTGTCGGCAGAAAAACTAGAAGCCATGCTGTACCAACATGCCGGCAAGCAATTAACCATGCTGCAGTTAGCCGGTGCAGCTATTGGCCTTGCGGCAGGCTTATTACAGGTGCTGGTGCTGCAACTGGCTGTTTAAAAAAGTGGCTTTTATGCCGGTATATTACCGTTTATCAATAATAGCGCCGGCCAACTAAACTTAAAGGCAGAATTTTGTTCTATATCATCAACTAGTTAAACATAAACAATCTTTCATGCAAAAAATAATCCTTATCCTGTTTTGTTGCTGTAGTTTTTCGTGCCTTTATGCCCAGTTTCCCGGGGCAGGTGGCAACAGGGCTAGTGGCGGCCAAAGTATGAATGTGGGCCGTTTTTATGGCAAAATAGTAGATGGCGCTACTGGCAAACCGGTAGAAGCTGCATCGGTACAACTATTACAAACCAAGCTGGATTCTGCTACCAAAAAAAGAAAAGACGTAGTTGTTACCGGCATGCTTACCTCTAAAAAAGGGGAGTTTAGCCTGGAGAATTTGGCTGTAATGGTTAGCTATAAATTAAAAATTACTGCCATCGGCTATACGCCCATTGAGCAAAAAGCTGCCTTTGAAATGGGTGGCGGCAACCGTACCGGCGATATGAGCAGTATGCTAAATGCGGTGGATAAAGACCTGGGCAATATTAAAATGACGGTAGATGCCCAGCAGCTACAGGAGGTAACCGTTACCAATACCAAATCGTTGCTTACTATGGGTATTGACAGGAAAATTTTTAATGTAGAAAAAAACCTTACCAGTGTAGGCGGCACGGCAGTGGATGTAATGAAAAATGTGCCCGGCTTAAATGTGGATATTGATGGTAATGTATCACTGCGTAATGCCTCTCCCCAAATATTTGTAGATGGCCGCCCCTCCACTATGACGCTGGAACAAATACCAGCCGACGCCATTGCTACCGTAGAAATTATTACTAACCCATCTGCCAAATACGATGCCTCGGGCGGTGGCGCAGGCATTTTAAATGTAGTATTAAAGAAAAATCGTAAGGCAGGTTACAATGGCAGTGTAAGGGCCAATATAGACAGCCGTTTAAGAGGTGGCTTTGGCGGAGATATTAATATTAAAACCGATAAAGTAAACTTTTTTTCAAACGGCCAGTTGGGTTTTAGAAAATCTATTAGTACTGTTAATACCACCCGTACCGATTACCTGCAAGATGCATTGGTAAACCTTTGGCAAGACAATGGTCCTGTTGGGCAAGGTGTATTTGGTTTTTTACGCATGGGCGCCGATTATTTTATTGATAACCGCAATACCATTACCCTGGCCGGAAACCTTAGCCAAGGCCGTTTTAACAACGATGATGAAATAGATATTGTAAGGGATAGTATTTATTACAACAGTTCAGCCATTGACATCAGGGAATTGGGTAACAGGACCACTAACAGCGAAAGCAATTTTAAAAACATAGGCACCACCCTAAGTTTTAAACACAACTTTGCTAAAGCCAATAAAGAAATATCTGCTGACATTAATTACAACTATAGTAAAAACGACAACCTGAATAATTTTGGTACGCAATATTTTTATATTGATTACACTCCCAAAACACCCTTGTTTAACGAGCGCTCATTAGGCGGTGGTACCACTAAATTTTTTACCTCTCAAATAGACTATGCCGACCCCATTACTAAAGACATAAAAATTGAAGCAGGCGCCCGTATTGCTATCCGTAATTTTAACAGCTTTAATTTTAATTACCTGCAAGACCCCTCCACAGGTATCTATCAAGAGGTATTGTCGCTGCGTAATGAGTATAAATTTACCGACAGGGTTTTGGCGGCCTATGCCACCATCTCTCAAAAAATTAAAAAGTTTAATTACCAGCTTGGCCTAAGGATAGAAAGCTCTGAGTATAATGGTACATTCATCAGCAAAAACCAGGAGTTTGGCAATCAATTTCCGTTTTCACTTTTTCCAAGTGCATTTGTTACCTATAGCCTCACAGAAAAACAAGACCTGCAGCTTAACTACTCCCGAAAAATAAACAGGCCAAATTTCTTTCAATTAATTCCTTTTATAGATTACAGCGATTCTCTCAACCTGTCGCAGGGTAACCCCGATCTTGTGCCGGAGTTTACCAACTTGCTGGAGCTGTCTTATCAAAACCAGGTAGCTACCGGGCACAATTTGCTGGCATCGGTATATTTTAAAAATACCAATAACATCATAACCCGTTATCAATACCGAACCATTAACCCTCAACCCGGTAATAAGCCCGACTCAGTAGTTATGACAACCTATGCCAATGCTAACCAAACTTACACCATTGGCCTTGAGCTAACCAGCAAAAACAAAATAGCCAATTGGTGGGATGTTACTACCAACCTAAACTTTTTTAATGCCACATTAGATGCAGGTAACCTGCCGGGTGGTACCGATAATAGCCAGTTTAGCTGGTTTGTTAAAATGAACAATAGTTTTAAGCTTCCAAAAAATTATTCTATCCAGCTAAGCGGCGATTACCAGGCAAAAACATTGGTACAGCCGGGCGGTGGTGGCGGAGGTGGTGGCCGTGGCGGTGGTCCCGGCGGAATGATGTTTGGCGGTGGCAATACGCCATCGGCCCAGGGTTATATCAAACCTATCTATAGCGTAGATATTGCTGTAAGAAAAGAGTTTATGAAAAACAAAGCGGCTTCTATTACGCTGCAGGTAAATGATATTTTTCGTACCAGGGTAAATAATGTTATTACCGAATCTGATTTTTTTGAGCAGGATGTTTTACGCAGAAGAGACCCACAGGTTGTTAGGTTAAACTTTAACTGGCGTTTTGGCAAGATGGATGTATCACTTTTTAAACGCAAAAACCTGCGTAGCGAAATGGAAAGCATGCAAAACGGCATACAGGGCAACTAAAAATTCGAACCTGGTATATTTCATTTCAATAAAAAAATCCCCCGGCATGCCGGGGGATTTACATTTTAATCACTTAAATGTTAAGCTCTTTGTTTAGCGGGCGCTTTACGTTTGCTACTGCTTTTAAGGGCAGTGTCAATGGCTTTACTCATTTCGCCATAAGATACCTTACCATCGTAGCGGATGCCGTTGATAAAAAAGGTAGGTACATCTTTTACCCCACGATCAATCCCCTCTTTTAAATCGCCCTGCACCTGCCAACCATAGGTAGAATTTACGAGGTCGTCTAAAAATCGTTTGTTTTGTACGCCAGCCTCTTTGCTTAACAATTTAAGGCTGGTAGTACCAAGGTTGCGCCGGTTGGCAAACAAAATATTGTGCATCTCCCAAAACTTACCATCCTGGGCGGTGGCCACTGCAGCTTCGCCCGCTTTTAAAGCACGCTGGTGTACTTTGGTAAGCGGAAAATGCCTGAAATTGAACCTTACCTTACCCTCATACTCTTCTAAAATTTGCTTTACCACTTCGTTAGCTTTTGCACAGGCCTCACTTTCGTACTCGCCAAATTCTTCCAGCGTAATCGGCGCATTTACGTTACCCACAAATACATCTTTGGGTTCGATGATTGGCGCCATGTCTTTTTTAAATGCCATAGTCGTTCTTTTTTTGCTTTGCGGCAATTGCCGTTGCGGCAAAGCGGTTATAATTAATCAAATTGTAGTTTACCTTACCAGTTGTATTTAAAACATCCGGGGTGTGAAATTGGTTGAAGGTAATATATTTTGCCACTTTACCTCATTCATTTACATATTTACCTTGCACAGCTTTTCCACAATATTGATAACCAACCTTTAAAGACTAGCAAGCCCTTCATTTTAACGTTGCATTAACGTGGCAAAATTGATGGTTTTGCCTATTGTACCGGCTCGGTTTCGTTTCTAAAAACTACTACCCCATCAAATACATCCACCAATACGGGTTTGGTTTTATCAATATCGCCGGCCAATATTCGTTTGCTTAGCTGGTTAATAATTTCTTTTTGAATTAATCTTTTAAGCGGCCGGGCACCAAACTGGGCATCGTAGCCATTTTCGGCAAGGTAATCGATGGCATACTCACTAAAAACAAGCTGTATGCCCGATGATGCCACCAGTTGTTGTAATTGCTGCAGTTGTATGCGGATGATACCTTGTATCTCCTGCTGCATCAATGGCTGAAACATAATTACTTCATCAATCCTGTTTAAAAACTCGGGGCGAATGGTTTGACGCAGCAGGTTTATCACTTCGGCCTTGGTACTTTCTACCACGGCTTCTTTATTGCTGCTGTCTATCTTTTCAAAATTTTCCTGGATGATATGGCTGCCCATATTACTTGTCATGATGATGATGGTGTTTTTAAAATTTACCACCCGGCCTTTATTATCGGTTAAGCGTCCATCATCCAACACTTGCAGTAATACATTGTATACATCCGGATGGGCCTTTTCAATTTCATCCAGCAACACCACACTATAGGGTTTACGCCTTACCGCTTCGGTAAGCTGCCCGCCCTCCTCATATCCTACATAGCCGGGAGGTGCCCCCACCAGCCTGCTTACCGCATGTTTCTCCTGGTATTCGCTCATGTCTATACGGGTCATCATACTTTCATCATCAAACAGGTAACCCGCCAATGCCTTGGCCAATTCTGTTTTACCTACACCTGTGGTACCTAAAAAGATAAAAGAACCTATGGGTTTTCGGGGATCTTGCAACCCAGCCCGGCTGCGGCGGATGGCATCGCTTACAGCTTCTATCGCCTCCTGCTGGCCTACTACTCTTTTATGCAGTTCATCCTCCAGGTTTAGTAGTTTTTCCCGTTCGCTTTGCATCATTTTTTGTACAGGTATACCAGTTGCTTTAGCAATATTTTCGGCTATATCCTCGGCATCTACCTCTTCTTTTAACAACCTTTTTTCGTTAATCTCTCCCAGCAATGCCGTTTGTACTTCAATAACTTTTTGTTGCTCCTGCACTTTGCCATAGCGAATTTCTGCCACCCGGCCATAATCGCCTTCCCTTTCTGCTTTTTCGGCAGCCAGTTTTAGGTTTTCTATTTCACTTTTGGCTGTTTGTATTTTTTCCACCACTTCTTTTTCCTGTATCCACTTGGCTTTAAATGTATCCCGTTCTACACTCAGGTTAGCGATATCTGTGTTTAGCTCTTTTAGCTTCACCTCATCGTTTTCTCTTTTAATGGCTTCCCTTTCTATTTCCAACTGGCGAATTTGCCTTTCCAGCTTGTCCAGTTCTTCGGGCATACTGTTCATTTCTAACCGAAGCTTGGCTGCACTTTCATCAATTAAATCGATGGCTTTGTCGGGCAAAAACCTATCCGTAATATAGCGATGAGAAAGCTCTACCGCTGCTATAATGGCTTCGTCTTTAATAAGCACATGGTGGTAGTTTTCGTACCTGTCTTTTAAGCCACGCAATATAGATACGGCATCCTCCACACTCGGTTCGTCAATCAACACTTTTTGAAAGCGTCGCTCCAGTGCCTTATCTTTTTCAAAGTATTTTTGATACTCATTTAAGGTTGTGGCGCCAACTGCCCTTAACTCTCCCCTGGCCAATGCAGGTTTTAAAATATTGGCTGCATCCATGGCGCCATCGCCACCACCGGCACCTACCAGGGTGTGTATTTCATCTATAAATAAAATTATTTCGCCTTCGCTGCTGGTAACTTCTTTTACCACGCTTTTTAATCTTTCTTCAAACTCGCCCTTGTATTTGGCGCCTGCAATCAGCTGGCCCATATCCAATGCAAAAATTACTTTTGATTGAAGATTTTCTGGCACATCGCCATTTACAATCCGCATGGCAAGGCCTTCGGCTATGGCCGTTTTACCTACCCCCGGCTCACCAACTAAAATGGGATTATTTTTACTGCGGCGGGATAAAATATGCAGCGTACGCCTTATCTCTTCATCCCGGCCAATTACAGGATCCAGCTTACCAGCCCTGGCCAGTTCATTTAAATTTTTAGCATACTTATTTAGGGCGTTAAACTGTGTTTCTTGTGTTTGAGATGAGATGGTGCTTCCCTTACGCAACTCTTTAATAGCGGCAGTAAGACCTTTATCGGTAATGCCTGCATCTTTTAGCAGTTTAGCGGTATTATCGCTACCCTGCAACAATGCCAACAGCAAGTGCTCCACACTTACAAACTCATCTCCAAAATTTTTTAATAGGCTATTGGCTTTTAGCAAGGCATTGTTAAGCTCTCTGCTAACTGATTGTGCTGGCTCAGTACCACTAACTTTTGGCAGCTTATGAATGCTGTCTGCAACTTTTGTTTGTACAAAAGCAATATTTACATTGTTTTTTTTGAGTAAAAATTCAATGGGCGAATCCTCTTCGTTGAGCAGGGCCTTTAACAGGTGCACTGTTTCTATCTGCGGATTTTGCTCATTAAATGCCTGCTGCTGTGCCTGTGCAATGGCCTCTTGTGCTTTAATGGTATAATTGTTCAAATTCATAGCTACTATCTTTTATTGTTTATTAAAATACCGCCTTGGGCGATATTGTTAAATGTTATTTACCAACCAATTTTTAAAATAACTTTAGCAGCTATCAACAAATAATCATCCAATTAAAATACCAGGAAAACATGTCATTTAAACCCACTTATACCTGTCTAAAATGCAGTGCCGTTGCCGTTTTTATGCTAATTTGTCTTACCGGAACCGCTCAATACAATTTTAGTAGTGTTGATGATTTTTTTAAGGCCAACCAAAAAGCATTGGGTGGCAATGCCGCTATTCTTGTATTTAAAGATGGAAAAAATATTTACAAAAAAGAAACCGAGGATTTTACCATTAAAAGCAGGGCCCCATTGGGTGCAAGCAGCCAGTGGCTTACAGCCGCCTTGGTAATGACATTTGTAGATGAGGGCAAACTATCGCTGGACGAAAGGGTTAGCGTATACATACCCATACTGGAAAACTATGGAAAAAAATACATTACGTTAAGACACTGCCTTAGCCAAACCATGGGCATAGCAGATAATAGCCGATCTGTTACCAGTATTTTTGACCGCAAAAAATTTGAATCGCTGGAAGAGGAGATTAACAGTTTTGCCAAAAAAGAAAATGCTGCTAACCCTGGCGCCAGTTTTACATACGGCAGTATGGGTTTAAATATTGCGGCAAGGGTGATGGAAGTGGTAAGTAAAAAAAGGTTTGAAGTGCTGGTAAAACAACGGCTATTTACACCGCTTGAAATGAAGAACAGCGCTTTTTTATCGGATGACAATGCTGTTAACCCTTCGGTTGGTGCGGAAAGTACCGCAGCTGATTATAGTAATTTTTTAAGTATGCTGCTTGCCAAAGGCATGTATAAGGGCCTACGCATACTTAGTGAAAAATCGGTAGCAGAGATGCAAACGATACAAACCAGCGCCGCCACTAAAAAATATAGCCCTGCGGCTACACAAGGCTTTGAGTATGGGCTGGGCAATTGGATATTGCAGGATGCAGCTGGCAAAGTAACGGTAACCACTGCCCCATCTTTATCGGGCAGCTGGCCCTATATAGATTACTGCCATGGTTATACCTGTGTGTTGCTTAGTGCTAAATACCTGGGCGATGATAAAAGGAACTTATTCATGGAATTAAAAAAGCTGCTGGATGCCCAGGTGCCGGCAATTTGCCCATAAAGAAATTTGTTAGCTCACTGTTGCAACAGCCTTTTTATTCAGCCTTTACCAGCACTACCCGGGTTCTGTCTGCTTTATACACCTGCTCAAAAAAGCTTACATACTCGTTATATACTTTAGCACTAAACCGGCCGCTATACTGCTCCATTTGCCGGTAGTATACAATGGTATTGTTGCTAAACTTAATGCTGCTGCTGTATTTGCCAAATTTGCTTTGTAGCTGTACATCTTTGGGCATACTTTCTAATTGATAACCTGCCGGTACTTTTATTTCCACGCTATCCAAATCCCGGTACTCTACATATTCCACTACATCATATTTTCGGGTATCATCCACACTTAGTTTACGAGCCGACTTTGATAATACATTGGGTACAATAAAAAGCCGCTTACCACTAACGGATGCATATTTGCCTGCGGTTATTTTTAAATTTTCTTCAATCGCTGGAATGGCTTCTTTAATTTCTTTGTAATCGTACTGCAGTAACTCGTAGTTGGGCAGATTAAATTTATCGTTCAGGTATTCCTTTACTTTTTCGCCAGAAAGGGCTTTAATCATTCCATGCAGGTCATCCTGCTGCAATGCTTTATAAGTAGCCGCCACGGCAATACTGGCGTTACCAGCTTCATCTACCTGTACATTAATATGCCTTAACTGCAGGTTTTGTGCAAGATGGTATTTGGGTGTACGCACTAGTTTTCCGCCTTTTTCATCAATGAGTAAAGCATACCGGTCGTCAGTAAAATCGCCCAAATAACCGGGCGCCATAACTTGGCTGGTACATTCTAACCAGGTAGTATCGTTACCTACTGGCACACATAAAATAACATGATTGAATTGGGAGGATGGAAAATCTGCCTGAAAAAACTTATTACCCGAGCCAGCTTTTACCAGCGTGTAATAAGATTTAATACCAGCTTCTTTTAACAACGAGTACATGTAATTTGTAAGGGCTTTACAATCACCATATTTTTTTTCGGCCACATAAGCAGCATCGTAGGGTTGCCAGCCACCAATACCCAATTGCACACTGATGTACCGGGTATTTTCCTGCATATAACTGTACAGTTTTTCAATTTTTTGTTGTGTACTGCCAGCCATATCTGCCAACTGGTGCACCTTTTGTTTAATCGGGTCGGGCAATTGATCCCGGCCGGCTTTTAAGCGATAAACAAATTGCCCAAAGTCTTGCCAGGTTTTCATATCCCCGGTATAATCTTCAATCTGAAACTGCACCGGGCCCATTAACAGCACAGGTATTACTTCGTACCAATGCGGCGATTTGTACTCCAGCGATATTGGCTTAAATTTTTTTAGCTCCCACTTGTACTGTTTTACACTTTTATCCTTAGTATTTACTGGCTCCGTAGGCAGGTTAAATGCCTTGTATCTAAAGTTGATACTGTCGGGCAACTTAATGGTAAAGCTGCTATACTCAACAGCTACATGTTCATCATCTACCGGATACCAGGATGGGTAAAACATAGTGTAGTTATACTTCAACTCAACCTCGTACTCTACGGTATAAGGATACACCCTGTGGTAAAAATGGTGCACCTTCACCCTGTCATCATCTGCCAGGTTATTACTACTGGTTCCGCTGCGGTCTTGTATATCCGATTTTTTTAAGCTTTTAATTTTATTGCCCATCCAATCGTACAAGCTGCCTTCTATTGAAACAACGGATTGCAGTTTATCGTAGTGCTCTATTAGTTGAGCATGTTCATCGCCTTTTTCGTTTAAAATAGTAATGGCGTATTTATGATAATACCTTGCCCGGTTAAGTGCTACTACTTCAAACACAATTTCTTCGTGTCGTTTTACAGCATTGGCATGCTTTAGCATGGCCGTATCAATGGCTGATACCGGGTATTGCAGCTCGCCTGCCTGCGCCCAAAGCGTAACACCAAACAAACAAATGAGGGTTAAGAAAAACTTCATAAATTATTTTTTCTTTTTAAACACAATTTGTTCGCTTTGTTTAGATACAACATAGGTAAAAAAGTCTCTTAAAG